>NZ_MAEV01000021.1:0-128592 GCF_002013385.1 Mycobacterium sp. D16R24
CGGTTTAAGGTGCTCGAATGATTGCTCGCCATGAGGGAAGACAAAGACGGGCGTGTTGACTGCGGCAGTGACGGTAGGAAACTTGGCCTTCCAGCCACGCGTTAGTCGGTCGATCCCGGTAATGATTCCCTGATTTATAGATACGGCTGCTATGTTCCCGAGTGGCTCACCGGCGCCTGAGATTTTCCCTAGCGCCAGCTTGATGGCATCGACGTCGCTTACGAATCGAATGTACTTAGCATCACCGTCAAAAAGTTCAGCAACCGCGACATCCCTGTTACTCGCGAGGGTCGAGTTCGAGGCGAGGATCTCGTTGAGCTGCTTCTGATCAATCGCACCTACTGCGTTCGCAACCACCTGGTGACACTTGTAATCGTTATTATTCGAGCTCTTTTGGAGAACCGTGACCAGATTATGCTGGCCCAGAGCTGACTCGAAAACTTTCAGTTCATTGAAATTGATAAGCTGTAGTAGCTTAGTCCGCGAAGCCATGTCCTTACGAAGGCTGGACCCAAAAGTTGCCGTTGGATAGTAATTCGTCGTAATGAAGACAAGGACGCCTCTATCCCCTAGTACGTCAATGCCAAGGTGAAAGAAATAGTGCAGCATATCCGCGCGACCTTGATAGAACCGCTCGAAGATGCTGGACCCTGTTAAGGCATGGAACGTTGCCTTGTTCCCTTTCTCGCCGATGTAAGGCGGATTCCCAACGACGATGTTAAATTCCTTGATCCCAAATGTCTGCTTCGGGTGAAAGAACTGGGCAGGCTGAGAGAACTTGAACGGGTCGAAGCTACTGAGTTGGCGCGTCCGACGATCGACGTCGGATGCGAAAGACGGCTGGGTGAGCTTGTAATATTCACTTTTAAGTCTGGCCTTCTTTGAGGGCGACGATGTCTCGAAGAACGATGCCCGAATGTCTGCAAGCTTCTCATCCAGTTTCGGATCAACGCCAAAGTCGAAACCTTCATGCTCGACCGCGAGTGACATCAAGCTGTTGGCACATACAAACTTGAAGTCCAAGTTAGGTAATGGGTCGACGGTTTTGAGATCTGACTCGTCGACGGCAAGGGCCAACCAGGTCCGAAGTTTTGCAATTTCGACCGCCATTGGCTCGATGTCCACGCCGTAGATGCTGTTCTTGATAATACCGAGCTTGGTCTTGTACGGATCGAAACGAGTATCGAGGCGCTCCAGCGTTCGGGTAAGAAGTTGGACCATGCCGAGCGGGAACGCCCCTGATCCACATGCAGGGTCAAGAATCTTGACGTCGTCGATCGCGGCGAGGATTTGTGGCACAACAATTTTGACGTTGTCTTTGCCCCAGAGGTCGCGCTTGAAGTTGCTGTGCTGCTGCGCGACGTACGCGTCGGACGAATCCAGGAGCTTGTCAACGCCGGAGTTCCAAGACTCGTTGTCGAGCGTCGTGTACAGGTACTGGCGAAGCGCTTCCTTGCACATATAGGTAACGACTTCACGGGGCGTGTAGAAGGTCCCTTTCGCCTTGCGGGCGGACTCGCCAGTCTCTGTCCGCTGAGTAGCCAGAAGACTTTCAAAGACGAGGCCGAGCATCTCGGGGTCGATCGCGACCTGCTCGTAATCGGGGCTCGATTCGTCCGTCGTGAAGTTAAATCGATCAAAGTGCTCGTAGAGTCGTCCAAAAAAAGATTCAGGGAATACAACTACCTGGTCGGGCCAGTCGTTCGTGTGATATTCGAAAAGGCCGCCGTTCAAGTACGGGGTATCTACATCCACAATCGACACTCGGTCTTTGACAGGTGTGTTCAGGGTGTTGAAGAAGAGCTGTTTGAGAACTTCGTGGTAGTAATTCGTCGCCGTACGGCCGTCGACATCGAAGTACGCGGGGCCGTCTGCAATGAGTCCCTTGCGTCTTAGGAACCAGACGAACAGAAGTCGGCCAATCAGCCGGCTCGAAAAGAGTTTGGCATCTTCCTCGGGTCGCTCGGCTTCGATCAGCTTCTCTCGCAACTCGTCAAAGAACGCGGCAACGCCTTGGTAGAACTCCCTGTTGACCTCACGGATTTCGAGGGACTCCCACAGGGTCGTGTGAACGGCTTCATGGGTGGGGAGGTCGCCTGCACCCGACACCTTGGCCAGGATTCCTGCTTGCGTTGAAGTGAGCCGCTCACTCAACTCGACGACACGGAGGTTCCCCTCAAAACTCAGGACTACGAGTAGCGCCCTTGCGTCCCGGGTGAGGAAGAAGTCGATGCCAACCCGCCAGTCGCCGTTCTGTGTAAGCAGGCTGCTGTCCTCCCAATTGGGAGTGAGATGAACCGCGCCCGCGATGAGCTGCTTGCTGACGCGTTGACTCAGCTGATAAAACTTTGCCTCCACAAGTCTCGACGCGTCATCGAACAGTTGGAACGCCGCGTAGTGCCCTCCCAAATAGGGGTGGGGGACAAACCATTTGTCCATCTTGGAGTTCCCCAAGCCGAGGACGTCGAGGACCCTCGAATCTTGAATCTCGTCGAGGTCGATGTCTGCTGCTGCGGGCGTCACCAAGCCCATGAACATCTTCGCCAAGCGGAGTCCAGCGGCGAGCGACCCGCCTTGATCCATCTCGGCCAATAGTTCGTTGAACCCGCCAATCACGTCACTGTTGTGCATAGAACAAGACTCCGGTGATCTCGTCGATCTGGGTGTCCTCAATCTGCTTGTCCGCGAGCGCGGCGCTCAGCGCATCCATCGCGGCAATTGTGGCGCCGAGCAGTTGGCCGTGCTGCTTCATTTCAGAGCGAGCTTTTCGTGACAGGGCCTGCAGGTCGCGAACTTCCTTCTTGTTCGTCACCTTGGTCACGACTAGCTTCAGCAAGCCTCGTCCGGGCAGAACTGCTTCGAAGTAGCCGAGGGCCTCTTTCTCGAAGGGCTTCGGGCTGTAGGCGATAACCGTCTTACCCGCCTGAGCCTTGGCGGCCGCGTTGACTCGACGGCTAACCAATACGCGATCAACGCCGATCTTGTCCTGCCGACGCGCATTGTCGTCAGGCGCGACACGAAGTCGCTTGAGCGCTTCCGAGTCTCCGATCGATAGAGTTCGGTAAACGGGGGCGGCAGTATCTACGACCACGAAATGAGTGTCGGCAACTTCTGTGCCGGTCAACGTGGTCTGTCCCTGCACCTTGGCCAAGCCAAGCACGTGTCCGCTGCCATCCAGAGTCACCCCTTGTGGCAAGTAGCCCCACTTGCCGATAGGGATGGCCTTCACCCGCTCCACCTCATCGGGCTGATCCGCGTTGGCAGCTAGGAAAGCTCTGAGATCGTAGATGAAGTCGTCCTCGACGAAGAATCGGTCCTCTTCTTTCTCTAGCTTCTCCAGGGCATCTCCGGCACCGGACCCATACAGATCAGCAGTGTCGAACTCCGTAGCCTCCTGGGAGTTAGCGTCACCTTCCTCTTCGACTTCCAATATCTTGAGAAGCTCGGATTCGTCGTGGTGCTCAACAAACTCCTTGGCGTTGACTTGACCCTTCTCAAGGATGTCTTGGTCAAGCCCAATTGTGTGTCTGATTGTGTTGATCTTGCGATTAAGCCGGTTGAGCAGTTTGAGGTAGGCCTCAAGGTTGTCCTCCGGCTTCATGTTCGACACATAAACCTCGTCGAACTGTGACCCGAGGCGATTGATGCGTCCGTTGCGTTGGATCATGCGAACGGGGTTCCAATGAAGGTCGTAATTCACTAAGCATCCAGCGTCCTGCAAGTTCTGACCCTCACTAAGCACGTCCGTCGCAAAAAGATAGTTCAGCTCCGTTTCGCCTTCCTTGAGTTGATGTTTCTTAGCCTTCGGTGCAAACCTGCGTGTGACCTGATCGATGCCGGGCATGCCCCCGACGACGAAAGCGGCACCTTCGAGGAAATTCCTGTCTTCCAATAGCGGCGGTAGGGCGCCTTCGAGGTACTTGATTGTGTCGGAGAAGTAGCTGAATATCAGCACTTTCCTCTTGGCCGGATCGTCGCTCTTGGCAGTCTCGTCAAGGAAGGCTGCGAAGGCCTTCAACTTGTCGTCATCTGCAGCGATGGAGTTTAGGACTTCACTCAGCCGTCCGGCGATGGCGCGGTCGCGAGAGATGTCACGCTTCATCGCATCGAGGTCGTAAATCTCCGGATCTGCATCGATGAAGGCCGCCTCCAAGTTAAGCCCCGCTAGCTCAACGTCCTCGCCGTATTCTCCGATGATCGCGTCAATCTCTTTGAAGCTCAATATCTTTCCCTCGGCGAGGAACTTCTCGAACCGTGTTAGCCGGGTCAAATAGTTCCCAATACTTTTCCGGAGCGCCGCCTGGCTAGATTCCAATCGCTTCAGCCAGCTCACACGAAGGAGGTTATGAATGGCGAGTTGGCTTTGCACTCGGAACGACTCGTCGCCTTTGAGTCCCAAGGAGCGGATGTCTTCCACGGACTTGCCGTGTATCCGATGCTGGTAAATCTCGGGGCGATACGGCGTGAAGCCAAGCAGCAACACAATCTGAAACATATTGGCAAAGACGTTGCGCAGGTATTTGTCAGTTGTCGGAACACCACCCTTGGGTAATGCGTCGAGAGGATGCTCTGACCGCTGAGTCTGATCGAGGAGCGCATCGAGATCTAAAGTTCGGGGGTCGTAGCTCTCGAATGTAGTTAAAGCAGCCTCGATCGCGTTGTCGGCCGCGCTTTGTGCGTCGGCGCTGTAGTGATAGCCAATCTGCTCAACGACCGTCTCGGGAAAGTCGTGGTGGGTGCCGTCGGGGAGGACGATCCCGCCCATCTGCTTGACGCCCTGACGCGTCGTGCGTACGAGGTAGTGGCGCAAACCGGAAGCAACTACCGCGGAGATCGCATGCCAGTCGAACGGTTGCCCCTGCTGCTCGGCCCGTCGGATGCGACTCTGAATTTGCGCGAGTGCGTAGAAGAAGTCGGTCTTCTGTAGGTTGCCGTTGTCGTCGCGATAGTCGACGTTGATCGATTCGAGGCTACCTTTGCTGGCAAGCTGGATTTGGTTTACAAAGTCCATGAGGCTGTTGTTGATCGGCGTTGCTGTCAGCATGAGGACCTTGCTGTCTGGATTGGCGATGAACCACTCCAAAATTTGTTGATGCCTCTTCCCGCTCGCATTGCGCAGGTTGTGAGCTTCGTCGATGACGAACAGGTCGACTGACTTGTATTGGTCAAGTTCCCGTGCGCGGTCGATGGCGCCTGGATCCTGTAGGGAAATAACGTCGAACCCCTGGACTAGTCCAAATCTCTCGGCGAGATCTTGAACCCACTGAGTCTTCAGACTGGCGGGGGCGATCACATAGATCCGGGTTGCGCCCTTCTGCTTGTAGTGGTTGATGACTGCCCCCGACGTGATGGTCTTGCCGAGGCCGACGGAGTCGGCGAGCATCGCGAGGCCCATGCGTTCCAACTTGTTGATCAGTATCTGAGCATTTCGATACTGAAAGGAGAACAGCACGTCTTTCACGTCGGTGGCGAGCGCCTCGGGCGGTAGCAGCTCATCGGGATACACCTCCATCAGCGTCTTGATGTAGGTGTCGTACGCGCCGAATGTCAGGTCTCCGACAGGGGAATCGCCAAGCATCTCGGTGAAACGGCCATCCCACACTTCCGTCAGCTCGTCGCTCCAGAGGCTATCGAACCAGCTCAGATGTCCATGTTCGTCGGTATCCGCATACGGCTGAAACTTGACGAGCATGTGGTTGTCTTCGAGCGCATTTAGTTCTGTGTTGGTTGTTAAACCAGCCTTTGTGAAATTCGACGAGCCAATGATTCCCACGGCTCCGTTGCTGGAGTAGTCGCCAAAGATGTACGCCTTCGCATGGAGGAAAGACCGACGGTAGACCCGGACTTCGAGTCTTCCGTCAGCGATGAGCTGTTTGATCGCAACGACAGTGGAGCGTAGAGCGTCGTCGTTGAACTGGGTGAGGTCAAACGTGAAGTCCTCATCCGGGAATCCGGGATCTGGTACCTGGATCTTGAGCCGCTTGGCATTCCTGGGACTCAGCGGCTCTTGGCCTATGAGGAGGCGAATCCGCTCGAAGCCCTCGATAGCTGGGAGGATCTCTCGGGTACCGGGGAGATCCCAGTACCCAGTTGCGATAGACAGGTGATTGAAGTCACCTGCCACTTCGCGCAGGGTGGCAGCCAGTTCGACGCGACTGTTATCGATGATCCGCTTGTGTGTCACTGGTAGCCCCATCAATGCTTCGACGACGGTGTTGCCGCCCGAGGTCCAGCCTATTGGCGGACTGCGACAATGTCGGCCCGCCACGCGATCGCTGCTCATTCCTGCAGACCGCCCACGTCTGAGAAGTGAGCGACCGTGACCTCGGCCTGGCCTCGAACCATTGAGGACTGACAGCCCGCTACGCCAAGGCCTGCGAGATCAAACTAAATCCGAATGCGACAACCTGGCTCTAATGCCGGGTCAAGTCAATTTCGGGCTCTCGTCATAGACATTCGATGAGATGACCGGACTGCATGTCGGACAGTGACGCGTCGGCCGGTATGGCCACACGCGGGCTGGGCCACCCCAGGTCAGGTGCCTAGTTCCAACTTCGCTCCGGTGCGTCGCATCATCTCGAACGGGTCTAGGCACGTCGCACCGATCGCAGCGCAGGCGTCAGGGATCTTCACCCGCTTCCGCGAATTGGGATCCGGGCGTTCGTGCGTCACCAGGACGTGATTATGACCGCGCGCGTGGGCCACCAGCTGATAGTCGGCCTGGTTGCCAGCGAACCCCGCAAGCGCGGCAGGAGTGAACGGGCGAGACGCCGCCCACATGGTAAGCGCCGGGAAATGCGCCGTCGTGGCCTCATCGATTGGTTGAAAGAAGGAACCGTGCCCCTGCGCCCAGGCCGAGAGTTCGTCGGCTCCGCCAACCAGTTCCGTCTTCACCGCCTCGATGCTGCCCACCTCACCGGCGGCATGCGCGGCCTCAAGCCACTCCCAGAACCCCGGCGCAATGTCGAAGGCGTAGTAGCGATTTTTAGCTTCGATGAGGACGTTTGAGTCGACGAGGTACATCACCCGACCCCGATCTCGTCAGCCAGACGGGCGAATGTTTCGTGCTTCTTGGTTCCGAGGAGCTGGAAGGCGTTCCGGAAACTGGTATTCCCCTGGTAGGTGCTGGCGATCACCGCCCGGGCGAACTGGCGACTCAGGCGCAGTGGCTGGGTGTTGTAGTAGTTCCCCCCGGAGCTCTCTCCGCGGCGGTGCTTCGCTAGTTCGATGACGGCCTCCCGCTCTGCTTCGTATCGCTCCCGATAGTCGTCCCAGCCCAGGAAGCGTGCGTCGAACAGTCGCTTGAGAATCACCAGCGTGCTTACCCGGTACCGACGGGCTAGGCGCGTCAGCTCCTGGGGAGTCGGCTCGCCCTGATAATCGCGGCGGAGAGCCGCTTGTGGGACCAGGACCTCGGCGGCGACCCGGTTGCACCACAGCTCCTCGGTGACACCGTCTCGCGCCACCATCGCGGCGTCAGACAGGGCGCTGCCGCCGAGCCAGACATGGGCGAGTTCGTGGATCAGGGTGAAGATTTGCGCGGCCTTGGTGTCGGCGCCATTGACAAAGATCAGAGGCGCGATGGGGTCGGCCAGCGCGAAGCCGCGGAACTCCTCCGGGTCCAGGGCGCGGTGGGTGTCACCGCCGACAATGCCGTTCACCATCGCAAGCACACCGATGCCCTCGATGCGGTCGATCAGCTGCCGCAGCGCATCGTCGGAATTGGTGAAAACGCCTCGCCCAGTCAGTTCGAAGTCAAGGGCCTCACGAATCGCACGGGCGGCGTCCGCCGGGGGCGTATCGGTCGTCGCGGAACCAACGAACTCCAACTGGGGAGCGCCGTGATCGAGGGCATAGTCGCGGTACCAATCCTGCCGGGTCTGACAGACGTAGATCGTGTCCAGCAGGTCGACGGAGGGGCGGGGCACCGTGGCGTTGCCGACCGTACGCATGTCCGGGATGGGCACCGGCTCATTCGGTGGTTCAGGTAGGAACAGCAAGCCGAACGGGGTATGCGTTGCCTGCGCGAAGCTCTCCAGTTGCTTGAGGGTCGGTTGACGCTCACCGCTGATCCACTCGTCGAGCTTCGGGGCGCGGCGTTGGGTGGTCGCGTCGTCCCAGCCTGCGCGGTCAACGGCCCACTCCAGGAGGCTGGGGGCAACACTGATGCGTACTACCACGGTGCCCGCCACCTCCTTCCGTGCACGATGCCAGTGTGCCGCAGCCGACACAGCGGAGCGCGTCGACCCCGCCGATGAAATGCAACCGAGACGACTGACGTCGAAGTCCCAACCCACGCATCTCGCAGCGGGTCACGGTGACGTCGCCGGTCACGACAGCAGCGGTAACGCCGCTTCGATGATCGCTTTGCCGGCCTCGGTGCCGGCCGCCGTCGCGATCGCGGTAATTGCCGTGGTGGCCAGTGTCTTAATCCGGCCTGGAGACGGGGAGTCCGAGTTCGACTCGCCGCGGATCTCCGATACCAGCTCTTCGGCGTCGGCGCCGACCTCTTCATTGGCGATCGCGGGGAGTGCCTTTTCGATCGCGTCGGCCAGTGAGCGTGCCTGTTCCACCTTCTGCTTAATGTTGATGGTCTGAATGGCGCCCGGACTGTTAAACGCGATGGCGACACCGCTACTGCCCACGACGTGCAAGTAGGGATTCTCGACATCGGCTACGCCGGGCAGATCACGCACCGATTTGCCCGACGCCGCGTACTTTTCGCCGTAGGGAGTTAAATGCGGCCGCACAACGATCCTCTGCATGGTGCCGGTGCCGTCGACGTAGCTCTCATCCATGAGCCACTCCAGCGCGGCGTTCAACTCCTCGCGGGTGACCTCGGTGTCGGACCAAGAAGTCGCGGTCATGAACGGCTCGGGTAACGCCTCGGCGATGGTGGTCCCGGCGATGCGCAGCTCGTACAGCCACGCCAGCACGCCGTCCCGCAGATTCCAAAGACGCTCGGCCTTATTCATCCCGGTCCTCCTCCATGTGGTTCGGGGTCAGCATAAATGGGGGGTCCGACAACAGACGAGCCCCAGGACGGGGCGTCGCGACGCCGTCAACGCTACCGATTGGCCACATCCCACTGGTTGCCAAGCGCCCGGCATTCGCCCCTCGCGGTCGACCCGAGTTCCTCTTCCGCAGGTACTAACAGGCTGGCGTGAACCGCAAGGTCATAACTTCTTCCCTGTCGACCATTACCCATCCTCCTTTTACTCTGTCACCGTTGTTGCGCATCACTTTTGCTGCACCAAGCAGTGCCGCATTGAGGTTGGCGGAGAGGAGTGCCGTTCGTCCCTCGTCGTCGTAAAGCGCCCATCCCTCTGGGGTTTCGCTCAGCAGGTAGGTCACCATGACGAGAAGCTACTGCGCCACACCGACAATTGCCCGACTCTAGTCGCGACTAACACGTTCGGCGCCAGCGGCTTTCAGCAGCTGGTCCCGTGCGTCATAGAGCCCGTCTAGAGCAGACCTCAAGTCGAGAGCAGCATCAGCTAGTTGGTAGCGGGCCGCAGGATTGCCCTGTGTGGCGAGTATTGCGGTCGTAAACCTGAGCCTCTCCACGTACCGCAGAGCATCAACGGTGTAGCGGGCGGTTTGCATCGGGGTGGCGCCACCGGATCGTTCGAGGTGGATTGACATCAGCGCTGTCCAGTCGTCGATCGTGCGTACGTCGAAATTGTGCAGTGCGTTGAGCACCCATCCTTGCCAGGCCGGCGGCCGTTGTGCCGGTGAATGAAATTGTGCTGGGGCAGTAGTCATGTTGGGAACCCTAAAATCCGGACCTGCAGAGTAGCTACGCCCCAAACGATCAGAATTCTCGTGAGCTGACGCCAACAGTGCGGATATGTTCGGCGGCGTTTCATGATGGACGGATCGCAGACAATGCCGCCGCAAGCTGGGACGCGAATGCCGGGCCGTCATTCACCAGCGCGTAACCACCGGCCAGCCCGCCTTGATTGCAAAGAGTTCTTCGTCGCCGCACCCGCCGATAGGTTACGACGCCGGTATTGCGATTGACGCGGGGAACCCGACGAACAGCAGTGCGCGGCACCACCGCAGTGGGGAAGCGGCTCGCTGAGTCGCCATACACCGCTTGGCTGCGTGACCAGCGCCGCACGATTCGACGAGCCGCGATGTAGGCGTCCTGAGCGACCTCGACAACGGCGATGGCTTTCTTGAGTCCGTACACACCCCAGAATCGGCCAGGTCCGCGTCCGAGTAGTCGCCACTCTTCCGGCACGATGTGTTGATACTCTTTGTCGCCATTGAAGTTTGGCGATGAGTGCTTTGTGAAGTAGATGGCCAGGCGTTTCGGGTCGCAGGCCTTCAGGCCGTTGCGCACGTCGATGGCGGTCCCGGCGAGTAGATGGCGAGCCTTTTGCTCCGGGTCGGGGTGGTCGACGATCTGTGCCCAGGACTCGGACAGCCATTGGGCGAAGCCGCGCCCGGAGCGGCCCGGTGATGTTGGCGGCGCCATCCACAGGTGAATGTGCGGCGCACCGCGTCGCTGGAATTCGAGCTTCCAGATGTAGCGCGCCGGCTCTCCGTACTCACGTTGAAAGCGTTTGCGCCACAACACCATATGCCGTTTCACGCTGGCCCCATCTGGGGCCACGGCTTCCCAGTCGCCGGGGTAGGTGAGCGTGACCATCGCTGGGACACGGCCAGATTCCACCAGTGGGCTGTAGTCGAGTTCCGCGAAAGTGCGGCACATGGCCGACCGTGACTTTCGGGACCACTCGGTGATGACACCGCCGGAACTGCGCTGGTCGTTTTCCGTAGGACTCCGTCGCGTCAAAGACACGACGGCCTGATCACCGTCCCCGGCTGCGACAGCGATGTCACTTCTCACATGCAGCTTGGCGTCGTCAACCTCACGTTGGTGATGACCGACTGCTCGCTCAGCGGTTTTCTCGGTTCGGACGGGATTGGTCCATCCGAGCCGTACGACACCAGGACCGACGGTGATGCGGAAGCGTCCGGATTCAGGTTCGGTTCCTCGGCGCCCAGGACCACAGGCCCACGGTGCCGCTGGCTCGAACAATGCCGCAGCCGCACTGACCATCTCGGGGCTCGGGAACCGCAGCCCCAGAGCGTCGAGCGCTCGCAGCTCCCCGATCGCGATCCCGTCGAGCAAGGGGTCGCGGACATTTTCGGCACATATAACAAGCCCGCCGTCCACAGGCGGGGTGAGGTCCGGTGCCCCGGTCGACATCCGGCCGACCACTGCCGCTCTCGCGCCCTGCGGCCTGGCGGCCTCGGGCGCTCGCGGCCTCCCGTCAACCGAGGCACCGGCAGAACTTTGCCGAACTGCGGGATGTTTTGATGCCGGGTTCGAGCCCTGCGTCGAGGATGGCGATCCAGTGGCTGATGATGCGATGCTGGGCATCGGGATGCCTGCTCCCCGGAACCCCCGGAGCTGCCCACAACGCAAGCGGCAGCACGGAAGCTCCTGGTCGGGAGTGCAAGTACCGTGTCCGGTTTATGTCCGTTCGCCGGACAGACTGAGTACGTCAGCCCTGCTCAATGCGGCGCATAAGACGCATAGACGCAGATAAACCGCAGGTCAGTGGCTATCTCGTCCGCCTGAAAAGCGGAAGGTCGCCGGTTCGATCCCGGCCCTGGCCACCATGAGAGCCCGCTGGTGACAGCGGGCTTTTCTCGTATCTGGGGCATGCACGTCTGTGGGGCGTACACGGTCTTTTTCCGCTGTGGACAGACCTACTTGCGGCGCTGCGCCCAGGCTTCGCGCATCTCACGGTTGAACCGCCAGCCGATGCCGTCGAGCGGATTCCACGACCGGCTGCCCTTGACCCGGTGGCGGTAGTAGGCCGGGCCCGCCAGAATCATGTACACCGCGCCATTGGTGCCGAATCCTCCGAATCCCAGCCCAGGGAAGGCGAGGTACACCACCACCCCAAGGAACAGGCCTAACAGCATTATGGTTATGGCTTTCCGCCACATGCCCTTCACGGAGAAGTAGATGGGCCCGAAAAACAGTGCTGGCAGATTGATGGCCGACCGCATCCTGACCGCGAAAGGACGGGCTCTGGCCCCCGCGACCGCTTCCGGGGTGAACCGGGTGCCGTAGCGGTCGTAGAAATCGAACTTGAGCCGCCAGTAGGCCGAGAGGTCGCTGCGGTCATCGGTCGCCGTCACGGTCAGCAACCTAGCAAATTCGTACAGGTTGTTGCATAGTGCTGCGCTCTGTCACCGAGTCAGGCGCGCCGGCTCGCGCCGATTAGCCATAGGTCAGGTTGGACGCCGCAATGGTGTGCCTGTACGCCCCTTGTCTCCCGGCATGGCCCACACCCGTGATGTTTGCTGCCGCCTTTGAGTGCACTGGGCGGCGGTATCAAGCTCGCAGTGCGGGGCGCCACTTCAGTAACCGTCGTGGAGTTCGATGGCTCGATGAAGCGGTTCTCGGAGCCGGTGCTCGCGGTAATCGCTGCGCTTGGAGTTGTTGCCGGGGCCGTTGAGCGTGTGTTGGCTTCTCGTGGCGGCTAGAACAGTTGGTGGCAGCAGCTGAACGGGGGCCGCAGAGGTCGCTGCCGCTTGGGTCCCAGTTGTTCCTTCTGGAGCTGGCTCAGCTGCGGAACCGGCGCCAGTGCCTCGCGGTGGCGATTGCGGTGTGTGTGCCGCCAGCGATTATCGAGACTATCCTGCGTCGAATCGTTCTCAATGACCGTGGTCGCGGCGGTGGTGTTCAGCGCGGATCGATGCCATCCGGATCCCAGGTGTTCGGAATCATCGGCGCACGAGCCCCCTCGCTGAGATCATCACTGCGGCCCAATGTCGCCAATCCCGCGGCTGCCCTGTCTTGTCTGGATGCAGTACCGGTGAACCCCATTGGTCCGGCACCGCGGTGTGAAGCCGTCGCGGAAGGCTCATCCCTGTCAAAGGTTACGGTGGCGTCCATGTCCATGTATTCGACAGCGCGACCTTCCTGCTTGCTCCGATCGTGTCGTCGGCGTGCCTGTCGAGCTGCCGCTGTCGCAGCAGTCGCCGCCCGTTCTGATGCTGAGTTCCTGGCTGCAGCACTGGATCTCGTGTGAACCTGGCTCGCCAATGCCAATTCGGCGCCGATGCGGGGGCCGCCGCCGACGGCATAGGGGAAGGAGAAGCCTGGATCGCCGACAGGTGGTGGAGGCGACGGCGCGGGCGCGGTGCTGGTGACGGTTGACGCCCCGGTACCAGCGGGTGCCGGAACCGGAGCCGATGGCGATGGGCCGCTTGTCGGGGCCGTCCCTGCCGCCGCCGCTGTCTGAGGTTCCTCAATGGGACTCGGTTCGGCGACAAGAGCATCCGGAGACGGTTGGATGCCTGCCAGCCCGGCCAGCCCGGCCACCGAGGCAAGGCTGGCGATCGCCAGAGCCAGCGCGGGCTGGATCAGGGCGGGGGCGAACTGACCGATTGTCGAAGCTAGTTGTGCGGCATGAAAAGCCACGTCCGCCAGCACTAAAGGAAGGTTGGTCAACAGCGCGGCCGGATCGGTCAGCAGGTTGTTCCACAGCAGCTCAATATGTTCAACCATCTCACCGGCGACGTGCACCCACCACTCCGGGTCGGTGGGGTCCAGGTCCCCGTGACCGTGACCGTGGTCGTCGTCGTGCTCGTGCTCGTGGCTGTGCAGGATCGGCGGTGGCGGCGTAGCGGGCGGTGTGGACGCCAGCGCGACATCGGAGGCGGTTTGGTACGCCGCCATCGTGGTGGCGGCCTGGACCCACATGCGGACGTAGTCGGCCTCGGTGGCCACGATGGGAATGGTATTGATACCAAAGAAGTTTGTGGCCATCAACGCCGCGTGTGTGGCGTGGTTGGCGGCCAACTCGGCAAGGGTCGGCATGATCGCGAGTGCCGAGCTGTAGGCGCCGGCCGCGGCCCCGTGCTGAGCGGCCCGGCCACTGCTTTCGATGGCGCCTTGGGTCAGCCACTCCAGGTATGGAACGTGCGCCGCCACGTACATGTCCGCACTGGGGCCCTGCCACGCCGCCGCATGGGTAGCGGCCAGAATTGCGCGAAGTTCGTCGGCGGTCGCGGTGTAATGCGCACTCAGCGAAGACCATTCGGCAGCGGCGGCGAGCAGAGGCCCGGGGCCCGGACCTCCGCTGAGCAGGGCCGAATGCACCTCCGGCGGAGACGCCATCCACACCGGCATAGCCATCCCGCACCCTCCGCAGCACTAATGACAACGATAACGATATTCATTTATATTAGCGTGCGGGGTTCTAGGTCATGCCGGTACCCCGTAGGCGTTCGGTGCATTCCGTCCCAGATTCGACAAATCTGAAGCCTCGAGTATTAGAGAGCTGTTGTGGGCCAGCGATATTCAGAAATTCAGCAGATCGTTATCGCCGGCAGACACCGTTAGGCGTCGTTCAGACGAGCGCTTGCCGCAGGCTTCGGCAGGCCTTGGCCACGAAGTCCTTCGATACCTGCGCCCACGGTGCGAATCTGTCGAAACCGTGGAAGGCGCCCTCGACCACTTCCAGCTCGCACGGCACCCCGGCAGCTCGTAGGCGTTCGGCGTACGTGAGGTCCTCATCGTGGAACAGGTCTGCGGTCCCGATGCCCAGCCATGCCGGCGCCAACCCCGCCAGATCGGGGCGGCGGCCCGGCACCGCGACATCGGGGTCTGCGTCGCCCAGATATGAATCCCAGCCAAACCGGTTGCTTTTGTTGGTCCACATCCGCAGCGTGGTTTCGTCGACATCGGTGCGCGCGGCGGTGCGATCATCGAGCATCGGGTAGACCAACAGCTGCATGGCGGGGGCAACCTCTCCGCGATCGCGTGCCAGCAGCGCCAGTGCCGCGGTCAGTCCGCCCCCGGCGCTGGCGCCGCCGATGGCGATACGGGTCGGGTCGATCCAGCCCTGCACGGATAACCAGCGCAGCGCGGCATAGCAGTCCTCGATGGGGGTGGGGTAAGGATGTTCGGGCGCGAGCCGATAGTCGACGGATACGACGGGAAGCCCCGTCTCCCGCATCACCTTGCGGCAGAAGAGGTCGTCCTGGCGGGCGGTGCCCATCACGTAGCCGCCGCCGTGAATCCACAGCAGGGCCGGGGACGGTTCGTTGAGGTTCTTGGGCACGTGTGCGCGGACGGTCACGTCGTCGTTGACCGTCATGGTCCGTATCCCGAATCGCGGAAGCACCCCCGAGGCGCGGATAACAGCGCGTAGCGTCGACAGCGTTCGCGGAAGGCCGACCTGCCGTGGAAACACCTTGGCGGCCAAGCGGAGATTGGGATGAATGTCAGGGGACGACACACAGCGAGTATGCCGGGGGTATGGGCATACCGTGCACGAATCGGACAGGTGGGAATGTTTCGGACCCCGGTCCTCTTGTCTTGTGAGTACCGACCGAAGGGATCGACATGACTCAGCCACTCAAGGGCCGCCGCGCCTTCGTCACCGGTGGATCGCGCGGAATCGGCGCGGGCATCGTGCGCAGGCTCGCCGCGGACGGCGCGGAGGTCGTCTTCACGTTTTCCAGTTCCCCACAGCAGGCTGCCGAGGTGGTGGCCGAGATCGAGAAGTCCGGCGGGCGTGCCAAAGCCATCAAGGCCGATGTCGCCGACCCCGATCAACTTGCGGGCGCCGTCAACGAGGCAGCGGAACACCTTGGGGGGCTGGATATTCTGGTCAACAACGCCGGGATCGCCAGTTTTGGTGATATCGACACGGCCACCTTGGAGGACTTCGACAAGATCGTCGCGGTGAATGTGCGGGCCGTCTTCGCCGCCATCAAGGCCGCGTCCCCGCACCTGCAGGATGGCGGCAGGATCGTCACCATCGGAAGCATCAACGGTGACCGCTCGCCCACGGCCAACGCGTCGCTGTACTCGATGTCGAAGGCCGCCGTCGCCGGCCTCACCCGAGGGCTGGCGCGTGAGCTCGGGCCTCGCGGTATCACCATCAACAACGTTCAGCCGGGTCCCGTGGCCACCGATATGAACCCCGAGGACGGCGCGCTGGCCGAGATTCTGCGACCCAACATCGCGGTCGGGCGCTACGGCCACCCGCGCGATATCGCCAGTCTGGTGAGCTACCTGGCTTCCGAGGAGGCGTGGTACATCACGGGAACCGCCATCAACATCGACGGGGGATTCACCGTCTAGGGCTACGCGGGTCGCTAGGGTCAGATCCATGGCCACTAGCGACAGCCGGGAAATCGTCATCGAAGCGACCCCCGAACAAATCATGGACGTCATCGCCGATTTCGGGGTACTGCCGAAATGGTCTTCGGCGCACCAGAGTTCAACGGTGTTGACGACAGGGGAGGACGGGCGTCCGCATGAGGTGAAGATGAGGGTGAAGACGGCCGGTATCACCGACGAACAAACCGTTGCCTACAGCTGGGGGCCGGACACCGTCAGCTGGACACTGGTCAAGGCCAGCCAGCAGCGCCGTCAAGACGGCAAATACACGTTCACGGTCAAGGGTGACAAGACGCACGTCAAGTTCGAGCTGACGGTCGACCCGCTGATCCCCCTGCCCGGATTTGTGCTGAAGCGGGCCATCAAGGGCGCCATGGAAACCGCGACCGACGGGCTGCGCAAGCAGGTTCTTGCCACCTATCGATAGGGCCTTCCCTCCGCTGCCGCGCCCTAGTATCGTTATTTCCAATATCGAAACTAGGGGGATGGTCGGATAGTGGACAGACGTCAGGGTGGACGCCCCCGCGACCCCGACAAGGACGACGCGGTGCGCGAGACGGTGCGTCAGATGCTGGCCACCGAGGGGTATCAGGGCACCACTATCCCCGCGGTGGCGCGCGCCGCCGGAATCGGTGCACCCACCATCTACCGGCGTTGGCCCACTCAGGCCGACATGGTGGAAAGCGCGATCGCCCATCGCCCCTGGCCCGCGGCGCTGGCCGAGCCTGCCGAATTTGAGGATCACCTGCCTGTTTTGGTGCGATCCGTGGTCGAATACTTCGCCGATCCGGCCACCCGGGCGGCGATGCCGGGACTCCTCGTTGAGTACTACCGCGAACCGAGCCGGTATGCGGGTTTGGTGGAGCGCACCGAAACGCCTTTGCGCGAGGCATTTCGGGCGGCACACACCGAGGCTGTCGCCGTCGGCCGGTGCGCGGACCAGCCGGGGGCAGACGCACTCTTCGACACCATCGTGGGCATGGCTGTGTACCACGGCGTGCTGCGCGGTACTGCCGACGATGCGCTCATCGAACAGATTCTTGGCGTGGTGTGTGCCGCGAGTTTTGTGGATCAGCGAAAAGTTAGGGAACGATGAACCGGGAAACCTTCTCCAGCCTGTTCGACCTCACGGGGCGTACTGCGATCGTCACCGGCGGCACCCGCGGGATCGGACGCGCACTCGCGGAAGGCTATGCCTGCGCGGGCGCCAATGTCGTTGTCGCAAGCCGCAAACCAGAATCATGTTCCGAGACCGTCGAGCACCTGCGCGCGCTGGGTGGGCGGGCCCTGGGTGTATCGACACACACCGGTGACATCGAGTCCCTGGAACATTTGGTGCGGGCCACCGTGGAGGAATTCGGCGGTATCGACATTGTGGTAAACAATGCTGCCAATGCCCTGACCGAGCCGGTCGGTGCCTTCACCGTGGACGGCTGGGATAAGTCCTTCGGTGTGAACCTGCGCGGTCCGGTATTCCTGGTGCAGGCCGCGCTGCCGCATCTGGTGGCCAGCCCACACGCCGCCGTGCTCAACGTAGTATCAGTGGGCGCCTTCATGTTTGGGCAGGGAGTCTCCATGTACTCGGCGGCCAAAGCCGCCCTCGTCTCCTACACCCGGTCCGCGGCAGCCGAGCTCGCTTCGCAGGGTGTGCGTGTCAACGCACTGGCCCCCGGCGCGATCGATACCGATATGGTGCGCAAGACCCCGCCGGCGGAGGTGGAACGCATGGCGAATGCCAACCACCTCAAACGGCTCGGACTTCCCGACGAGATGGTGGGCACCGCACTACTTTTGACATCCGACGCGGGCAGCTACATCACCGGCCAGACCATCATCGCCGACGGCGGGCTGGTCGCCCGATGATCCGCACCGAGCATCGCGACAACGGAATCCTGGTGGTCACCATCGATCGTCTCGAGCGCCGCAATGCACTCGATCCGCAGACGGTGGCCGAGCTGCACTCCGTGGTCGACAAGGCTGACGGTGATCCGAAGGTCCGTGTGGTGGTCCTCACCGCTGTCGGTGCTTCCTTTTGTGCCGGAGCCGATCTGAAGTCGCTGCCCACTGATTTCACCAATACCGGTGTCACCTCGACGGCCGCGCTGCTCGGTGCCACTGACTCGGAGCTGGTCCGCACGCTTGCGGCCCAAGAGCTCATGGCCTCGCTATTTGAACGGATTCACCGGATGCGTCAGCCGGTCATCGCGGCCGTCAACGGGCACGCGGTCGGCGGCGGGTTCGCGTTGGCACTGGCCTGCGATATCCGGTTTGCCTGTCCGGAAGCTTCTTTCGGGGCCGTGTTCATTCGTCATGGGGTGTCCAACTGCGATATGGGCACCAGCTATCACCTGCCGCGGCTGGTGGGTGCGGCCCGCGCCGCCGAGCTGATGTTGACGGGACGGGTGTTCGGTGCCGACGAGGCCCTGCGGATCGGCTTGATCTTCGACGTGGTGCCTGCCGAGAACCTGCTCGACGCCGCACTGGCGAAGGCCGAAGAGATCGCGGTGCACTCACCCTTGGCGGTGTGGATGACCAAGGAGACGATGTGGCAGACGGTCGATGCGCCGAGCCTGCGACATGCACTGGATCTGGAGAACAGGACTCAGGTGATGTGCACTGCCACAGGGGAATTGCGCCGGTCCTTCGACGCATTCCGGGAGGGGAGCGCCTAGTCCTCTCTAGGAGGTCCGGCCAGGATGGCGGTCACCATGTCGACGAGCTGCGCATTCATCTGCTCGTCGTCAAGGTAGGTGCCGCTCAAGGACATCAGACGATTGGTGTGCGGAATATCGCCGAGAACCACACAGGTCAGCGTCACCGCGTGGGTGACGCCAAATCGGATTGACGGCAGTGATGCGTTCGGACGTAGCCGCACGATGAGTTCCTGGAGTCGCGCGGCCTGAGGCTGGAAACTCACGCTCATCGGGATCAACGCGGGATGGCCGCTGATGAGAAGCTTCCCCAAGGTGGAAAGCCATGCGGTTCCGCCTTCTTCGCCGATCTCCGCCAGCGGGACGACGATAGCCTCGGCGATGGCGCGCAGTGTCCCGGCTTTCTCGGCGACATCCAACAACGTGAACCGGCGCCTCTCTAGTTGGTTCAGGTACTTGTCGAGCAGCGCCTCGATGAGACGCTCCTTGGATCCGAAGTGATAGTGCACCGAGGCGACATTGGTGCCCGCAGCCGCCATGATCGCGCGCAGAGATACCGCGTCCACACCGCGCTCGGCGAACAATCGCTCGGCGGCACCGAGCAATCGCTGATCGGTGGAATCGTGCGCAATACCAGTAGGTTCCGCTGCGGTGTTGGTCATTGCCCGGTGAACCGTGCCTCTCGTTTCTCGTGGAACGCGGCCAATCCCTCGCGCGCGTCGGCGGAGGTGATCACCTGCCGGGTAAGCCGAGCCTCGATGGCTCGGGCGTCTTCCTCGGCGATCCATCCGCTGCGCACCACTGCCTCCTTGGCGTTGCGTACGGCCAGCGGGCCGTTGCGGACCACGCGCTCGGCGAGGCTGCGCGCCTTGTCCAATGCGGTGCCCGCCGGTGCCACGTGTCCCACCAATCCGAAATGGTATGCCTCCTGGGCGGTGAGTGGCTCGCCCGTGAGGATCATCTCCATGGCCTTGGTGTAGGGAATCTGGCGCTTGAGGCGGACCATGGACCCGGCTCCGGGCACCAGCCCGCGCTGTACTTCCGGAAGACCAAAGGTTGCGTTCTCGTCGGCAACACGGATATCGGTCTGCTGCAACATCTCACAGCCGCCGCCGAGGCACGCGCCGTTGACCGCCGCGATCAGTGGTTTGGTCAGGGTATGGGTGAGCAGCAGCCCCTTGCTGATGGCGGCGGGGTCCAGTGGCGGCGCTGAGCCGTCGCGGACCATCCAGCCGTCACTGAGATCGCCCCCTACGCAGTAGGCGGCGCCGGCGCCCGTCAGGATGGCGGCCCGGATCCCGTCGTCCGCGTCGATCTCGTCCCAGGCCTGGGCGAGCTGCCCGACCATATTGGTGGACAGTGCATTCCGCCGATGCGGACGGTTCATGGTCAGGATGACGATCGGGCCGTCACGCTCGACGAGAAGTTCTCGCTCGATGGTCATGGTCTCTCGCTTCCCACTACCCAGAGTGCGTGGAACTGTGATGCGCCGCCCATGGCGTGTCCTATCGCGCGTCTGGCGCCGTCGACCTGATGTTCCCCCGCCAGTCCACGCACCTGCAATGCCGCCTCGGCGAACCGAAGTAGGCCCGTCGCACCGGTGGGGTTGCCCGAGAGCACACCGCCGGAGGGGTTGATCGGATGTGTGCCCTCGAATGCGGTGTGGCCTTCATCGACGGCGCGCCAGCCCGCCCCCTCCGGGGCCAGCCCAATGTTTTCCATCCACATCGGCTCATACCAGCTGTAGGGGATGTAGAGCTCGGAGACGTCGACCTCGGCGGCGGGATCGGTGATCCCCGCCTCGCGATACGCCTCGGCAGCGCACTCCTGTCCTGCGCGCGGATTCACCTCATCGCGGCCTGCGAAATGACCTGTCTCGGTGCGCCATCCGGTGCCGTGAATCCAGGCCGGTGGTCGAGGGGCATGCGTGGCGAACAGCTCGGACGAAACGACGACGGCACACGAGCCATCCGATGACGGGCAGGATTCCAGGAACCGGATCGGATCCCACAGCATCGGTGAGTCGCGCACCTCCTCGACGGTGATATTGGGTTTGTGTATGTGCGCGTACGGGTTCCGGGTGGCGTTGAGGCGATGATTCACGGCGACCTGCCAGCCGATGTGCTCCGGTGCCTGTGAGCGGCGAATGTACTCACGGATTACCGGTGCGAAATGCCCGCCCGCACCGGCGCCCAGCTGTGCGCTGAACGGTAGCGGCCGTGACAGCGCCCAGGTGAAATTACCCTCGGACTCTTTGGAATACGCGACTACCAGCACCCTTCCGGCGAGCCCCGCCTGCACCAGGTGCGCGGCATAGATGGCCGCGTGCCCGCCTACACTGCCACCGGTGAACACCCGGGTGACCGGCAGGCCCCGCGCGCCCATCGCGTCGGCGAGGTACAGCTCGGGATTCATCACCCCGTCGAAGAGATCGGGAGTCTTGGCAAGCACGATCGCGTCGATATCCCCGAATGTCAACTCCGCATCGGCTAGCGCGCCGTCCACCGCTTCGCGGACCAGCGCCGCGATGCTGACCTCACGTTTCTTGGCCTGCTTGCTTTGTCCGACACCGACTACCGCAACACGGGCACTCATCCGCTCGCCTCCATCAGACACACCAGATTCTGCTGCAGTGCGGGCCCGTTGGTGGCATGGGCCAGTGCTCGGGTGGCCCGCCCCTGCATGATGGTGCGGGCCGATTCCCCGATGCGGATCAAACCGGTGGCGGAAGCGGGCGCACCCGCCAGCGGTCCTCCAGATGGATTGACGAGCGTGTTGTTATCGATGCCAAAGGTCTTGGTGAGCAATGGTTCCGCGTAGCTGTATTCGGTGTGCAGCTCGGCGACCTCCACACTTGAGGCCTCAAAACCGGCCATGGTGGCTGCCTTCTCGGCGGCGATCCGGGCCGAATCGAGCACCGCGAGGTCCCGCGAGCCGGGATGGTGCGTGTCCATCCGATGATCGATCGCACGTATCCACGCCGGTCGCCGAGCCAGGCGCCGTGCCACGTCGCCGGTGGCCAGGATGAGCACCGCCGCGCCATCGCCGATCGGTGCCGCATCGTGGGGGCGCAGCGGCGCGGCGATGTACGGCGCATCCAGCAGAGTTTCGACCCCTGGGGCACCTGCCTTGAGCGCAAAGGGATTTGAGAGTGCATCGGTCAGTGATTGGTTCACCACGTCTGCCATCTCGCGCTCTGTGGTGATACCGGCCTCAATGACGGCGGCCGCCTGTAGCCCGGCGATAGCATGCCGGTGCGGATGCAGGGGAGTCAGGTAATAGGGGTCCAGCGATGAGGGAAACACCTGGTCGAGGTCGGCGGGCAGCGCTCCCCGGCCGACGCCGTAGACCAATGCGATATCGCCATGCCCTAATTGGAGCCATGCCCACGCCTCGTAACAGGCCCACGCGGCGTCCATTTCGACGTGGGATTCCGATATCGGTGGCCAGGCGCCGACGGCGTCGAGTGATTCGATGTACGCGAAGGTGCGGCCCTCGAAGAAGTCATGGCTACCTGATGCGTAGAAGTCGATGTCCTCGCGACGCAGCTCCACCTGTTCAAGGGCGTGGCGGACCACGGGGAGCAGAATCTCGGCCATGTCGTCCTGTAGATTAGCTGCGGTACAAGTGGATTGAGTAAAGGAGACTACGGCGACGTCACGCATGGGCGGCCTCGTTCGATACCGGCTGGAAGTACCGGATGCTCTGCATGGTGGCACCAAGATCCTCGTCGGACACCCAGACCGGCTCGACCGTCATACCGATGTGCACCCCGTCCGGCTCGGTGTTCCCGATCATATGCATAAGCCTGGTGTCGGCACCGTGCAACTGGATGTGTGCCACCGCGTACGGCGGGGTGAACACCTGTCCCGGAAAGGGGAAGCTGACGATGCAGAAGGTCTGGACCGTACCGGTTCCCGCAAGTGGGTACGGTTCGCCCAGTTCGCGCAGACATCGCGAACAGAATTGCGGTGCAGGGCAGTACGCGCGTTCGCAGTCCGGGCATTGGCGCGCCAGCAGCCGTCGCTGCGCCAATCCACGTAGGAAGACCGAACGGCCGATTCCGGCGACGTACGTGTAGTCCATGTGAAACGGACTGGTGATCGAGGTAACGGGTACGGGCAATGTTCTCACTGCTGACCTATCGGTTCGAAGCAGACGATATCGGTGATGGCGCCGACGCGGTCGGCGCGCCATCGCGGGGAGACCGGAAGTCCCGTCCTCATCACCGCGGGGTCTCCGCCGACATCGACCGCGTGAAACATCGAGTTGACGGTTCCGTCTATGCGGATGAGTGCCCATGCGAAACCTGTTTTGATCTCGTCAACTGGTCGTGCAGGTACCCAGGTCCATTGCAGAACAACGCCCTTCGGCTCAAGCTCGACCAACTCGCCGGTGGCGCTGGCGTCCGTTGGGTCGAATTCGAGCACCGGGCATAACACTTGGCCATGGGCTGTCCGCACTCCGAACAGCCGCGCGTCGCGCAGACCGCCGAGGAAGGTGCCGATCTTGGGGCCGACGGTGCGTTCGAATCCGAACTCGATCGTGTACGGAGCGCGCAGGGATTCGGCGGATTGGTCGGTCACAGCCCTCCCGACAAGGTGTCTATCAGTTGATTCAATCGAGCGATAGGACCGTAACACGGCAGTGTTGGGGGCCACAGATCTTCGTCGACATGGATGCGACGAGGGGACAGCGGTTATCGCGGAGGAAGTGGCTTCAATGCCTTTTCGAGCTGGGGTGTGAGTTGTTCGAGGGCGTAGATCCGGGCCAACGGGCCGCCGAGGCGGAGCGCGTTCACCAGTGGGCTGTCCGCCGGGATGTAGACCGCGCGCCCTTCGGTGACTGCGCGCAGGCCGGCAAGGCCACCCATGGACTTCGCCTGCTGCTCGGTGGCTCCCACCACCACCAGGAGGTCCTCGTCGGCCTTGGTCTTCAACTCGCTATCGGGCACCGGGCCGGCGTATCGCTGGCTCAGGAAGCCCAGACCGTCGAAAACCGCTCGGCGCGGATCGCGGAATCCCACCAGGAAGGTCCCTTGTCGATCGGTGACCCAATCGACGACGGCGGTGCGGTTGACCCAATGCTGATGTCCGGTGCGTATCTGGTTGTAGCGAGTGCCGACCTCTTCGGATCGCATGCGCGCCTGATCGGACTTGCCGATGGCGCGACCGATGGTGAAGAGCTGTGTATACCAAGGCGTTTCAGCACGGTCGAGGCGGTCCTCTGAGACCACGGTTGGTGCGATCCGGGTCAGCCTGTCATAGGTGGGTCTGTCGATATCGGCGCCGGTGGCCAGGATGACGTCGGGCCTGGCCGCGGTGATGGCTTCGAAATTCAGCTCCGCACCAGAGACGACGGGGGGATGCGAGACCTCCGGAACGACCCAGGGGTACATGGGGTACTCCGGCAGTGTGGACCGGACGCCGACGGGTTTGGTGCCCAACGACTGCACGAGGTCCTGATCGTTCCATCCGAGTGTGACAACGCGGTTGGGCCGTGTTGGGAGGAACGCGCCGCCGTATTTGTGCGGGATGCTGAGTGGGAAGCCGTCGGGAGACAGTGTCGGGGTGGCGGCGGGCGGCGGAGTGTGATTGCGAGAACATCCGGTGAACGCCAGCAGCATCAGGAGCGCGGCTATCACGCGTCCGGCCGTTGCCATGCCGAGGAAGCTACCACCGGCCTGCGGCGATAAACGAATGTGCCCCAAATCGGCTCGGGGTGAATCGAACGAGCGGCCTCCGGGTTGCAGGCCCACCACCTGCGGGAACGCCACCAGGCGGGATGTCGTTTGCTGGACGTTGCCATTGACGCGTGGTCGGGACCTTCATACGTTTGCGCCGTTCCCAGCTCGTGCTACGGGTCAGAGCAACAGTGCAATAAGCCTGCAATAGGACACCGATGATTAAGCATCTCACCCGCCGCGCGACGATCGCCCTCGTTGTGGCAGCCGCGGCGATGTCGCCTGCCGCCTATCCGGCGGTGGCCGATACAGCGACGCCGCTCAACGGCCTGTTCGCGTTGGCGCCCGGAAGCTGCGCGGAGGGTCGGGCCACGGGCTCCTATTTCCGCATGATCTTGCCCGCCGGTGACGCGTCCGGGCCCTACCTGGCCAACGGTGATTCGACGTGCTCGGATAACACGGTCACCCTGCTGGCGCCGGGTACCGACGGTGGCCTGAAGTCGGGCGAGTATCAGCCGCAGCCCGGCAACGCATTCGACGGAAACGGAAATGCGTTGTCCGGCAGTATTACCCAGCCGGTCAAGTTCTACGGCGTGGGGTTTGCCACCGCGTCCAACCAGACCGACCCGCAGACCGGTCAGGGCACCGCCACGCCGCAGATCACAGTGAGTGGCAACAAGCTCGGCGGCGATCTCAGCGCTTTCGGCGTGACCTGGAACAACCAGGTGTTCAACCAGGGATCGCCGAAACCCGGTGGCGCATTTCCCGGCAAGACGACGCCGGTGACCGGCACCTATGACAGCGATACCGGAGCCTTCATCGTTGAGTGGACCAGCCAGATCGTAGGCGGTCCGTTCAACGACTTCACTGGGCTGTGGCACCTGGTCGGCAAGGTTGGGGGCGGCGCCGGTGGCGCCGCAGTGGCCGAACCGCCACCCCCTCCGCCGCCGGGTGCCCCACCTGCGGCGGATGCACCGCCCGCCGTGGCCGCGCCGGCGGCCCCTGGGCAGGTTGTTGTGCAAGCTGGTCAACAGCTAGCGGTACCGCCATCGCTGTCGGCCGGCCAACAGCTCATCGCGCTGCCCGTTGATGACAACCCGCGCACGATAACTCCGCCGTGGGTCATCGCACTGCTGGTGTTCGTGGCCATCGGTGGCGGAGTCCTGTTTGTGGTGGGGGAGCGGATCTTTAGCCGTGGGCGCTGAGCGGTTGGCTCAGACATCTCAGTCGGCCCTGCCTTCCTATGCCGATATCGTCGGTGAGGAAGCCGTCGTCGCTGAGGCCGGACCGGCCCCCGGACCCCGCTGGCCGTTTGTTGCGCTCATCGTCCTTGGTGTGCTGCTGTTCGTATCGCCGGTGGTCACCGGGATGTTCACACGTGCCGCGGGCGGTCAGCAGATGCTCACAGAGTTCCGCCCCTTTGTGTCGTCGGAGGTGCTCGCCAAGTTTCGCGGTTACCTCGACACCGTCGACGCCGCTCGTACCGACGTGCAGGCGACTCAGTCGGTCGCGGGTGGGCGCTACGAGCGAATGGATGTCTTTGTCGCGCAGTACCCGTCGATTCGACAGGATATGAACGGTCTGCTTGATGCGGTCGATGGTCAGGTGAACAACTACGGGCAGTTACGCGCCGTGGGTCCGTTCGACGTGTTGCCGTTTCTGCTGGCGGTGCCGGGGCTGGTTCTGCTCGGTGCGGGTGTGTGGGGCCTTCGGCGAACCCGCGACGGCGAAAATGTGTTCGGGGCAAGGATTCTCGCGGTCATCGCGGCGGCGGTGCTGGTCGCTGTGCCATGCGCGGACGGACTTTTTTCACGCGCCCCGGCGGGTGCCCAGCTCATTGACGCGTTCACTCCGATCATGACCCACGAGCGGGTGGCGGCGGTGCAACGGCATTTTGTGGTGCTGGTCGCGGCGGAAGGAGAATTGGACACCCAGTTCCTGGGAGATCTGCGACAGCATGATCCGGCCCGCGCAGTTCCGGGTATTGACGCCTTCGTTTCCCAATGGCAGCCCATGACAGCGGATTTCGCCTCGCTGATCGGAGTGATGGCCGACAACGTGGACAACTTCGGCAGGGTGGTGGCGCTCGATCGGATCACCGCCCCGATCGGATTCCGATCATTCGACTATTTCGGGTGGTTCTTCCTCGTGCCCGGTGTACTGGCGGCCGCTGCCGCTATTGACGTGAAAGGAGCCGCACGGTGGCCCAGAAAACGATGATGCGCAGCACTCTTTGTGCGGCGCTGGCGGCAGCGGTGCTGGTGACGGCTCCGGCCTGTGGGTCGGAGAAGCCGGCCGGGTCCCCGCTCACCGGGCTGCTGGCCCTGCAGCCCGGCACGATCGACGGGAATACGCTCAGCGGCACCTGGTTCAAGATGGTGCAACCGGGCGGCAACCCCCAAGAGGGCCCCTTCATG
This sequence comes from Mycobacterium sp. D16R24, assembly GCF_002013385.1. NCBI lineage: Bacteria > Bacillati > Actinomycetota > Actinomycetes > Mycobacteriales > Mycobacteriaceae > Mycobacterium > Mycobacterium sp. D16R24. The sequence goes on from NZ_MAEV01000021.1 coordinate 26,917, forward strand.
CCGAATGCCAATTCTCCTGTACCGCAGGGGGCTGCAACCCTGCTCGCGCCGGGCACCGATGGCGGGCTGGTCCTGGGCGACTATCAGGGTGAGCCGAATCCCGCGTTTGATGAGGCCACCGGCTACTCCCTGGCGTCCCGGGTAACCCAGCCGACGAAGTTCTTCAACATTGAATTCGGCATTTCCACCAATAAGATCGACCCGCAGACGCAACGCGAACTCTTGGCGCCTTCGGCCACGGTGTCGGGCGACAAGATCTCGGCTGATGTGTCCGCGTGGGCCGCTTCGTGGAACCGCCAGGAGTTCAATCAGGGTGCGCCCAAGCCGAAACCCAAAGAGCAGGCGCAAATTCCGGGTGAGGCACGTGCCAAGCAGGTGTGGGAGTTCGTCGCGGGGCGCTGGGTCGGCCGCGATTCCGTGGACGGCGAAAGTCTCAAGGCCACCGGTACATACGACAAGGACACCAAGCGGTTCACGCTCGATTGGACCAGTCTCATCGTGGGTGGTCCGTTCAACAGCTTCACGGGGGTCTGGCACCTCGAAGGCGTGGTGAAAGACCGATGAGTCCGACCCCCGAAGACGAGACGGCTCCGCTCGCTTCCGTGCAGCGGAGGCCCACGAAGGAACGCGTATTCGGCATTGCGGTAAGGACATTCGCCGCCATTACCGTGATCGGCAGCGTGGCCGCCATTACCCAGCTGTCGTATTCGCCTGCGCGCGCGCCCATCGTCGGGTATCAGATCGTGAACCGTGACGGATCGATTCCCGAAGGCGCTATCCCGATCCCGGTGCCGCCGCCGGGGCCGCAATTGATCGCGCCGCTACCGCGTCCCCAGGTGCCCTCGCATCCACCGGGGCAGGCCGCGGGACCATTTGGCGCCCTGCCGTCGGTGACCGACCGTGGGCTTCCGATCTCCGTCGCTCAGCCGTGCCCCTTCGGCTGGCCGGCACCTGGCCTGGACGAGCAGGGTGGATTGGCCTCGCTGATCGACGTGGCGCCGGCAGCGGGCGTGTTCTCCTCGGAGGCGTTCGCGCCGGCGACGGCCTATGAACCGATCCTGAAGATGATGGGACCCGTACTGGCGCGTATCTCTCCGCTGCTCTCCCGGCACCCGTGGGCGATCGACCAGTTCGTCACCCGATTCCAGACCGTCATGGTGCGTGTCCTCGAAGCGATCCTGCCGTACTACGGCCCGTACCGGAACGACGTGCTCAAGGCCGAGGGTGACCTCGCAAAGGCGTTGACGCCCTTTCTGGAAAGCCTGTATAACACGCCGACGGCGCAATGCCTCGTCGCCTGGGAGGCGCAGCGCATTCGGGATGCGCGTGGGGGCCGACCACCGGCGCTGCGGCTGCACGATCTGGGCAAGGTGATCGACCTGTACCGCGCGACGCATTGGCGTGAGGGTGACGACGATCCACCACCGGCCCCGCTGCCCGCATACGAGTTCACGCCGCCGCCCGCGCCGCCACCGGCGTCGGATGCTCCGGCGGCACCGAGCACGTCGCGACCGGTGATCCCCAACTTCCCGACCCCCACACCGGCCCCGGCGCCCGTGCAAACCTCGTCACCGGCTATCTCCTCGTCGCTCTAGCCACACTTCCCAACCAACGGGTTGACTGGTTAGGGTGACCCCCATGGCTGACACTGGCGTCAAGACAGGCCCCCTTGCGGGCGTAAAGGTGATCGAGCTCGGTGGCATCGGCCCCGGGCCCCACGCGGCGATGATGTTGTCCGACTTGGGGGCAGACGTCATCCGGGTCCGTCGTCCGGGCGGGCTTGCGATCCCCGCTGAGGAGACCGATCTCTTCCACCGCGGCAAGCGCCTGGTCAACCTGGACGTCAAGAAGGACCCTGAGGGGCTGCTCGCGCTCGTCGACAAGGCCGATGTCCTGCTGGACCCGTTCCGGCCCGGTGTGTGCGAGCGCATCGGGATCGGCCCCGAGCAGTGCGCCACGCGCAACCCACGGCTTATCTTCGCCCGGATGACGGGCTGGGGCCAGCACGGCCCGATGGCCGACCGCGCGGGCCACGACATCAACTACCTGTCGCTGACCGGCGCCCTGGGCTCGATGGGCTACAAGGACCGCCCGCCGATGCCGCCGATGAACTTGGTCGCCGACTTCGGCGGTGGCTCAATGCTTTTGGTACAGGGCGTCCTGGCCGCGCTGTACGAGCGTGAGAAGTCGGGCACAGGACAGGTCATCGATGGTGCGATGGTCGACGGCGTCAGCCAGCTGGCTCAGATGCAGTGGACGATGTACAACAACGGCCTGCTGTTCGATGAGCGTGAGTCTGGTCTGCTGGACGGCGGCGCGCCGTTCTACGGCACCTATGAGACCTCCGACGGCAAATACATGGCGGTGGGATCGATCGAGCCGCAGTTCTTCGCGATCCTGGTCCAGGGCCTGGGACTGGATCCCGAGAGCGTTCCGTTCCAGCTCGACAAGGCGCGCTACCCCGAGATGCGCAAGATGTTCGATGACGCGTTCAAGACCAAGACCCGCGATGAGTGGACTGAGATCTTCATCGGCACCGACGCCTGTGTGTCACCGGTGCTCACCTGGGGCGAGGCCAAGCAGAACGGGCATCTGCGCGAGCGCGGCACCATCGTCGACGTTAACGGAGTGACGCAGGCCGCGCCGGCCCCGCGCTTCTCGCGGACGCCCAGTGGGCCCATCGAGGCGCCGCCGAAGGACACGACCGAGCTCTCCGATATCGGCTGGTGATTTAGCCGAGATTGCTAGTACTAGGTACTGATAGTCTGCTCCAAAGCAATGACGCTACGAGGAGGCTCGATGACCAGCGCCCGACATGCCGCGGAATCCCGGCTGGCCGCCGTTACCTATGCGGGGCCGGAGTGGATGGGGAAGGCCAATTGGCATTCGGTGGCCGAGACGTACCTGTTCAAGGCGGTGGGCAAGCCGGGCCTCTACGCGTTGACCCGGCTGATGCTGGCCGTCAACCGTCGGTTCCCGGATGCCCTGTTGACCCGGCGATACGACGGACTGGAACGTCTCATGGGCTGGGTGCCGGGCGTGTCCGGAACCCGCACCGAGCATGTTCAGCTGCCGAATTGCGAGGCTGAATGGACGTGGAACGCCAAGAATGAGCCGGGGCCAGACGCCCCGGTGGTGATCTACTTCCACGGGTCGGCGTTCATCGCGTTGGGGATCAACAGCCATCGGCCGTTGGTGAGCCATATCGCGCGTGACTCCGGTGCGCGGGCGCTGAGCGTGGGTTACCGGTTGTGCCCGCGCAATCTGGTCGAAGATGCCGTCGCCGACGGCGTCGATGCGTACCGCTACGTGCTGAGTCAGGGTGTCGATCCGGACAACATCGTGCTCGCGGGTGATTCGGCCGGTGGATTCCTGGCGGCCATGATCGCTATTGCGGTGCGGGATCAGGGCTTGCGGCCGCCTGCGGGGTGTGTGCTCATCTCACCGGCAACCAACAATGATATGGAGCCGAAATACGCAGCCGTCAAACGTGTTGGCGATGCCATGTTCCCAGTGAACTTCCTAAAGATGATCAACGACGTGTTCCTGCTGCGCAATGGCGCGCGCGAGCCGGGAGCGTGCCCGGCCGACGCCGACCTGGCCGGACTGGGCCCGTTTCTGCTGCAGGTGGGTTCGCAGGAGGCGCTACGGCCCGACTCTGAACTGTTCGCGGAACGTCTTGTCGCAGCAGGGGTTCCGGTGCGGTTGCAGATCTTTGACCGCGCGATTCACGTGTTTCAGGTGTTCGCGGCGACCAACCCGGACGCCCGTCGCGCGGTGGGGGAGATCACCGAGTTCATCAAGATCCTGCCGGGGCTGGCCAAGGCGCGGCAGCGTCCAGACACGGTCGCGGCGGGCCTAACCTCCTAGTCGCGCCAGGCGGGATATCGCCTCGTCGATCACCGCGTCGCGTTTGGCGAAGGTGAACCGCACCAGGTGATTCCACTGATCGGCTGTTCCGGTATTGGGATCGCAGAAGGCGCTTACCGGAACCGCGGCCACCCCAACGGTTTCCGGTAGGCGCCGACAGAGCTCGGCGCTGTCGCTGAACCCCAGCGGCCGCGGATCCGCGCAGACGAAGTACCCGCCCTCACTACTGTGCACCTCGAACCCCAAGCCGGTGAGTGCCTCGGAGAGACGATCGCGCCTGCGCTGCAATGACTCTCGCAGGTTCTTTACCCAGGTCTGTTCGGTGTCCAGGGCCACCGCCACCGCGGGCTGAAAAGGTGCACCGCCGACGTAGGTAAGGAACTGCTTGGCGGCGCGCACGCCCGCGACCAATTCCGCTGAGCCACAAGCCCAGCCGATCTTCCAGCCGGTGCAGTTGAAGGTCTTGGCGGCGCTGGAGATCGTGACCGTGCGATCGGCCATCCCGGGCAGGCTGGCCATCGGGGTCTGCGTGCGCCCATCGAAGAGCAGCCGCTCATACACCTCATCGGAAATGACCAGCAGATCGTGCTCGACCGCGAGCGCGGCCACCCGTGCCAGCTCGGCGTCGGTGAACACCTTGCCCGTCGGGTTGTGCGGGGAATTGACGACCAGTGCCGCGGTCCGGGGGGTGATAGCGGCCGCGAGCGCGTGGGTATCCAGGGCGAAGCCCGCACCGTCGGGGACAAGCGGTACCGGGACACGAATGGCGCCCGCCATAGCCACCGCGGCCGCATACGAGTCGTAGTACGGCTCAATCAGAATGACCTCGGAGCCCGGCTCGACGAGGCCCAGGAGGGCACCCGCGATCGCCTCGGTGGCTCCGACGGTCACCAGAACCTGTGTATCCGGATCGAGCTCCTCGCCGTACCGGGCGAGCCGATCGGCGGCGATGGCCCGGCGCAGCTCGGGGGTGCCGAGCCCCGGTGGATATTGGTTGAGCCCGGAACGGATGGCCTGCTGCGCCGCGTCGAGCATGGACGCGGGGCCGTCTTCATCGGGGAATCCCTGGCCCAGATTGATCGCGTCGTGGCGGACCGCGAGCGCCGACATTTCGGCGAAGATCGTTGCGCCGAAAGGGCGCAACCGGTTGACGGTCTTCGGGTTCACGCTGATCCGTCTTCGGTGTTACCCGGCTTCATGCCGGGCAGCCTACCGCCGGATTTAGCAGCTGGGCGGTTCGAAGGACAGGTCGGTGTCGGGGATGGGGCAGAAGTAATGACTGAGGCCCGGATTGCCTCGGTCATGGCTGTCCACGAAGACCTCTACGTCCCGGTCCGCGCCATACACCCGGTAGTACGTGGTGGTGTCCTCGAGAAAGAAGTTCGCGATCGTGGTCACCAGTTCGGCGCCGGTGCCTGCGGCGCGGGCCTGGCGCATGCAGTCCAGATAGTTCGGTGGGATCTCGTGTGACGGCGGCAGCATGCGCAGCCTGCCGCAGTTGTGCAGCGCCGGTCGTTGCTCGAACGCGATGTCGGGGCTGAGCGGTTCCGGCTCAGCCTGCGCCAGCGGCGGACATCCTGCCGCGATGGCAGCCAGGATTACCGACGAGGTGCAGAGTCTTTTGAGCATCGCTCCAGACTTGTCGCCTTTGGGTCGATCGCGGAAGATTTCGGTGAAATCTCGTCGAAAAGCACCGCAAAGCGCCTATTCCTCTGGGGTCTGACCCCAGGGGTTACCGGTCGGGCTGCAGTTTGGGGTCGGGGCAGCTGGGGTCTGGCGAGTAGTCGATGGGTGTGGTCCAGCAGAAGAAATGACTCCAGCCGAAATTGCTGAACTGGTCCCCGCTGTGGTCCACAAAGACCTCGACCCTCTGCTCTGGGGAGAGCACGCGGTAGTAGGTGGTGACGGGATCTCCCTCGATCGTGGGCTGGACGATCTTCAGCTCGGCGCCTCTGCCCGAGTTTTTGCCGCTGTTCATGCAATCGCGTTGTGTGGCAGGCACCGCGTGATCACGAAAGCCGAAGGTGTACGACCCGCAGCTGGGTAGCGGGGTGCGATCGGTGAACGCGGATGGTGGCGACTGAGGGTCGCGATGATGCCATGGAACGCGACGACCATTGTCCCAGTCCCACGCCCACCACATGGCGAATATCGTCAGCATCGCAATAGACCCGATGAGCACGCGTCTTATCGACAACGACCGAGTCCACAGCACACTGTGAGCCTACCGGCACCATATTCCCAACCAACGGGTTGGGAGGGCTGCTTACCATGGGGACGCCACCCTGGTCTAACGTAAGGCTGTCTCGGCGAAACTGACCCGGAGTCAACCCGGATTCACAGGCCGCGGCGCTTGCACCACATGCCCCATACGCACCCCCTATAAGGACGTATACCCATGACTGAAGCATTCATCTACGAGGCCATCCGCACGCCGCGCGGCAAGCAGCGCGGCGGCGCCCTCAACGAGGTCAAGCCGCTGAACCTGGTGGTCGGGCTTGTCGAGGAGCTCCGCCGCCGCTTCCCCGACCTGGACGAGAACCTGATCAGCGACGTCGTGCTCGGCGTGGTCTCGCCGGTCGGCGACCAGGGCGGCGACATTGCCCGCACCGTGGTGCTGGCCGCGGGCCTGCCCGACACCGTCGGCGGCGTGCAGCTCAACCGCTTCTGCGCCTCCGGCCTGGAAGCCGTCAATATCGCGGCCCAGAAGGTCCGTTCCGGTTGGGACGACCTGGTGCTGGCCGGTGGTGTGGAGGCCATGTCACGCGTCCCGATGGGCAGCGATGGCGGTGCCTGGGCCTCGGACCCGGCCACCAACTACGACGTGTCCTTCGTGCCGCAGGGCATCGGTGCCGACCTGATCGCCACCATTGAGGGCTTCACCCGTGACGACGTCGACGCCTACGCTGCCCGCTCGCAGGACCGTGCCGCAGCTGCGTGGTCCGGCGGCTACTTCGCCAAGTCCGTGGTGCCGGTGAAGGATCAGAACGGTCTGCTCATCCTGGACCACGACGAGCACATGCGTCCCGGCACCACCGCCGCGGATCTGGGCAAGCTGAAGCCGGCCTTCGAGGGCCTGGCCGCACTGGGCGGGTTCGACGACGTGGCGCGCATCAAGTACCACTACGTCGAGAAGATCAACCACGTGCACACCGGTGGCAACAGCTCGGGCATCGTCGACGGCGCCGCTCTGGTGCTGGTGGGCTCCGAAGAAGCCGGTAAGTCGCAGGGTCTGACCCCGCGGGCACGCGTTATCTCCACAGCGATCACCGGTGCCGAACCGCTCATCATGCTGACCGGCCCGACCCCGGCAGCCAAGAAGGCGCTCGATCGCGCCGGCCTGACCGTGGACGACATCGATCTGTTCGAGCTCAACGAGGCGTTCGCCTCCGTGGTCCTCAAGTTCCAGAAGGACCTGAACATCCCGGACGAGAAGCTCAACGTCAACGGCGGCGCCATCGCCATGGGGCACCCGCTGGGTGCCACCGGCGCGATGATCACCGGAACCATGGTCGACGAGCTAGAACGCCGCGGCCTCAAGCGCGCCCTCATCACGCTGTGCGTGGGCGGCGGCATGGGCATTGCCACCATCATCGAGCGAGTGTAGGGAGAACCAGAACCAATGAGCGCAAACACAATTCAGTGGGAAAAGGATGCCGACGGCATCGTCACCCTTACCCTGGACGACCCCAACGGCTCGGCCAACGTGATGAATGACGACTACAAGCAGTCGATGGCCGCGGCCGTCAAGCGCCTTGTGGAAGAGAAGGATTCGATCACCGGCGTGGTGATCACCAGCGCCAAGAAGACCTTCTTCGCCGGTGGTGACCTCACCAAGATCATCCAGATCCAGCCCGAGAACGCCCAGGAGGCCTTCAACGAGGTCGAGGAGATCAAGAAGGACCTGCGCACGCTGGAGACCTTCGGTCGCCCGGTCGTGGCAGCCATCAACGGCGCCGCCCTCGGCGGTGGCCTGGAGATCGCGCTGGCCACCCATTACCGGATTGCCGCCGATGTCAAGGGATCTCAGATCGGTCTGCCCGAGGTATCGCTGGGTCTGCTGCCCGGCGGCGGCGGTGTTACCCGGGTTACCCGCATGCTCGGCATCCAGAACGGCTTCGTCACCGTGCTGGCGCAGGGCACCCGCTTCAACCCGACCAAGGCCAAGGAAGTCGGCCTCGTGGATGAAGTGGTCGAGCTGTCTGATTTGATCCCCGCCGCTAAGGCATGGGTCAAGGCCAACCCCGAGGCCGTGCAGCGCTGGGATGTCAAGGGCTACAAGATTCCTGGCGGCACCCCGGCCACCCCGGCGTTGGCGGCCATCCTGCCGTCGTTCCCGTCGAACCTGAAGAAGCAGCTCAAGGGCGCGCCGATGCCGGCCCCGCGGGCCATCCTGGCCGCAGCGGTCGAGGGTGCCCAGGTGGACTTCGATACGGCCAGCCGTATCGAGAGCCGCTACTTCACCAGCCTGACCACCGGCCAGGTCGCCAAGAACATGACGCAGGCGTTCTTCTTCGACCTGCAGACCATCAACGGCGGCGGATCACGCCCGGACGGCATCGCCAAGCGGGAGATCAAGAAGATCGGTGTGCTGGGTGCGGGCATGATGGGTGCCGGTATCGCGTACGTCTCGGCCAAGGCCGGCTATGACGTCGTCCTGAAGGACGTTTCGCTGGAGGCGGCTCAAAAGGGCAAGGCCTACTCGGAAAAGATTGAGGAGAAGGCTCTTTCGCGTGGCAAGACCACCGCGGAGAAGTCGGCGGCGCTGCTGGCCAAGATCACCCCGACCGCCGATCCTGCCGATCTGGCAGGAGTCGACTTCGTGGTCGAGGCGGTCTTCGAGAACACCGAGCTCAAGCACAAGGTGTTCCAGGAGATCGAGGACATCGTCGAGCCCAACGCGCTCCTCGGCTCCAACACCTCCACCCTGCCCATCACGGGTCTGGCGGCGGGTGTGAAGCGTCAGGAAGACTTCATCGGTATCCACTTCTTCTCGCCGGTCGACAAGATGCCGCTGGTGGAAATCATCCGCGGTGAGAAGACCTCTGACGAGGCGCTGGCCCGGGTGTTCGACTACGTGCTGGCCATCAAGAAGACTCCGATCGTCGTCAACGACAGCCGTGGCTTCTTCACCTCACGTGTCATCGGCACCTTCGTCAACGAGGCCGTCGCGATGCTGGCCGAGGGCATCGAGCCCTCGACCATCGAGCAGGCCGGCAGCCAGGCCGGATACCCGGCTCCGCCGCTTCAGCTGTCGGATGAGCTGAACCTGACGCTGATGCAGAAGATTCGTAAGGAGACCGTCGAGGCCGCCAAGGCTGAGGGCAAGGAACTGCCGGACGATCCGGCGGGCCGTGTCATCGACACGCTGGTCGAGGCGGGCCGTCCGGGCCGTCTGGGTGGCGCTGGTTTCTACGACTATGTGGACGGCAAGCGCACCGAGCTGTGGCCCGGCCTGCGCACGACGTTCAACACCCGCCCGGGATCCGACGCGGCCAACCCGCCGCTGCAGGACCTCATCGAGCGCATGTTGTTCGCGGAGGCCATCGAAACGCAGAAGTGCTTCGACGAGGGCGTGTTGACCTCGACCGCCGACGCCAACATCGGGTCGATCTTCGGCATCGGCTTCCCGCCCTGGACCGGCGGCGTGCACCAGTACATCGTCGGGTACGAGAGCCATGATGGTAAGGGCCTCAAGGGCACAGCCGGGTTCGTAGCTCGCGCAAAGGAATTGGCCGCCAAGTACGGTGACCGATTCAACCCGCCCGCATCGCTCCTGGACGCATAAGACAGGGTTCGACAATAACCTCAGCCGCTCACCCTTCGGGGTGGGCGGCTGAGGTGCGTTGTGGGGCCAAATTTTTCGTGAGATTCGGGTGCCGACGTACCCGGCTCGGTGTCAACAACCGTTGAACCCCTAGCGAATTCGGTAGTTTTAGAGATGGCAGTCAGAAATATCGCCCACGCCGCGTGGCGTACGCCACAACGTGGGTAGCCAAGGGTGGTAGCCCACAGAATTTGTGGGTCATCACGTAGGTTCTCTGGTGGCACTACAAACATAGTTATTGGTACTTCGCGTAGCCAGATATGAATTGCCTGGTCATGGGGTATTTCGATACGGTAGTTATATTTGCTGGCATTGGTTTACCGTAAGACTTTCGAGAAGTTGCTGTGACGAGGGGTAACGCAACGTTACCCACAGTTCACTCGCTATTTCTTTGATGGAACGTACCTTTGCGAGATATTTGTTCGCTACGCTACCCGCAATGAGTAATGTCTTTGCCGCTCGCATTGTGGCAGGTAGGTCGAATTTGGTTCGGCTCGTATTCAAGATCGCTGAGCAGGGATAGGGACGATGGTTGCACTCGGAACGATCCACGATTGGCGCCCCAAGCCGGGAACCGTCATCTCCTGGAGTGCTTCGCCACGCGCCCGCCAGGTCGCTGCGCAGGCCCCCGCCAGCATGGTCCCGCCGAGCTATCAACAAGCCCAGCATGTGCGCTCATACCGGGATCTGGCCCGCCAGGACCGCGAGATGGCACGGTTGGGCATCGGATCGTGGGACGTCCCCGGCGTCTGCGATATCGATGCGATGACCGCGGCGATCAACGCGCACCTGCGTCGGCACGACACCTACCACTCATGGTTTGAATTCGACACGGCTGACAACATCGTCCGGCACGCGATCGAGGATCCGGAGACCATCGACTTCGTGCCGCAGGATCATGGGCTGCAGGGGCCCGATGAGATCCGTGCGCACCTGCTGCGCACGTCGGGCACTCCGCTCTCGTGGGACTGCTTCACCTTTGGGGTGATTCAGCGCGCGGACCACTTCACGGTGTACATCAGCGTCGATCATCTGCATACCGACGGCATGTCGACGGGGATCATCTACGTCGAGATCCAGTTGATGTACGCCAGCCTGGTGCACGGGTCGGCACTGCAGCTTCCACCTCCCGCGGGTTATCTGGATTTCTCCGCCCGTGAACGTGCGCACAACCAGGCCATGACCTTGGACTCCTTCGAGGTGCAGACCTGGCTGCGGTACGCGCGGGACAACGGCGGCACTCTGCCGGACTTCGTTCTGCCGCTCGGCGACCGCTTCGTGCCGCACGTCGGTGGCATGGTCGCTGCTCCTCTACTGGACGCCGAGGAGACGGTGGCGTTCGAAATGGCTTGTGAACAGGCGGGCGTGCGCTTCAGTGGTGGGGTATTCGCGTGTACCGCATTGATCGACCGCGAACTCACCGGCGCCGATGCCTTCTATGGCATCACCCCGTATGACACGCGCAGCACTGCCGAGGAGCAGATGTCGGTGGGTTGGTATGCGAGCTTCATTCCCTTCGTGGTCGACCTGTCGGAGGCTTCCTTCGCGCGGGTCGCGCGGTCCGCGCAGAAGTCGTTCGACGAATGCCAGCCGCTGGCCAAGGTTCCCTTTGAGCGTGCATTGGAGCTCGCGGGTCCGGAGTCGGGGCTGACCGCCCCGGACTACGTGGTCCCGATGGTGTCCTTCTTGGACGCGCGCAAGATCCCGGTCAGTGCCGAATGGGATCGTATTAACGGCGGAATCTACGGGGACAGCCGTTCTTCCGATCAGGTGTGCATGTGGGTCAACAGGTTTGAGAACGAAACCAACCTGACGATCTCGTTCCCTGACAACGCCGTCGCCCGTGAATCTGTGTCGCGCTATCTCGAAGTGGCCCGCATGATTTACCAGCGCGTCGCGCAGTCACAGTTCGTTTCCTGAAACCGCGGCATCGCGGCCGCACTCGAGCAGCAGTGAAAGGTTGGGATTGTCATGAGCACAAGCCTTGACATCGCGGTGAATGGAACCAACTCGCCAGATTTCGACAATGTCCGGCGCGCATTCGCACTGAATTTCCTGGAGAACGACGAGCTGGGCGCCGCGGTCGCGATCTGGGTCGACGGTGAACTCGTCGTCAATCTGTGGGCGGGCTGGGCCGATGAGGCGCGCACGCGTCCCTGGACTGAGGACACCTTGGCGCCGGTCTACTCCGGGACCAAGGGATTGATGAGCACCTGCGTTCATATGCTCGTCGAGCGGGGCGTGCTGGATCTGCATGCGCCGGTCGCGCGGTACTGGCCCGAATTCGGCCAGGCCGGTAAGGAATCCATCACGCTGGCCATGGTGCTCGGGCATCGGTCGGGCGTGATCGGACCGCGCACCCGGCTGACGCCGGAGCAGGCCGCCAACTGGGACGAGGTGTGCGAGCACATCGCGAGGGCGACGCCGTGGTGGGAGCCTGGAACCGCGCAGGGTTACCACATGGCGACGTTCGGTTTCATCCTGGGTGAGGTCGTCCGCCGGACCACCGGTCAGACGCTCGGGCAGTTCCTGCGTACCGAGATCGCCGAGCCGTACGGACTCGACGTACATGTCGGACTGCCGCACAGTGAGCACCACCGGTGCGCGGAGTTGATCAACAAGCCGTACCTGCGCGACGTATTCCGCGGTGCTCCCGGCGAATTCGACTGCATGAGTGACCACCCGCTGGCGGGCCCGCTTATCTCGGGTGATTTCATCCCCGACGACGAGATCGCCCGTAAGGACATTGCCCTGTGGCGGGCGCTGGAGTTCCCCGGGACCAATGCCCACGTTTCGGCGCTGGGTCTGGCCACCTTCTACAACGCGATGGCGCTCGGCAAGCTGCTCAGCTACGACCACATGGATGTGGTGCGGGTGTCGCAGGGCGGGTTCGATCCCGATGTCGTGCTGGGCCCCCGGGTTGCCAACCACGGATGGGGACTGGGCTACATGCTCAACCAGCGCTGCTATGCCGGGCCCAACCAGAAGACGTTCGGGCACGGGGGGTCTGGTGGTTCGTACGCCTTCGTCGACCTGGAGCACCGCATCGGCTACTCGTACGTGATGAACCAGTTCGATGTGACCAAGGCTGATGCCGATCCACGTAGCGTGCGTCTGATCAATGAGCTCTACAGCACGTTGGGGGTGTCGCCGGCGGGAGAGTCGCTGTGACGGCGACGATTCCGGAGGTGCACGCCCCGCCGCGCACCACAACCCTGCCGATCTCTCATTTGGATTTCGTCGATCAGGCATCCTTCCTGGGGCTGCGTGCCACCGAGCTGTCCACGCTGGGACAGATGGTGTGGGTGTACGAACGCGATGTCGACGCCGACCGGTTGCGCAGATTCCATGCCAGCCTCGGCCAGGGATTGTTCGGCCGCCGGATCGAACGTTCCCGGGTGCCTTTTGGCCGTCATCGCTGGGTGCTCGATCCGGCGTGCCATCCCATCGACGTCGAGCTTGCGCCACTACCGCGGGCCGAACTGCAGGATTGGGTGCACCGGCATGCCCAGCTCCCCATCGATCCCGAGCACGGTCCGTCCTGGCGACTTGGCGTCACCCGGTTCACCGATGGTGCCACCGCGGTGAGCCTGGTGGTCTCGCACAGCATCGCCGACGGCGTGGGCATGTGCCGGGCCATCGCCGATGCGGTCAACGATGCGGCAGTCCCGCTGGGCTACGAGACACCACGGGCACGCAAGCGATTGCGTAGCGTGCGGGAAGACTTGCGGCGTACCAGGCGTGACCTGCCCGAGACCGCACGGGCCTTCCGTAAGGCCACCAAGATGTTGAGCGCGAGGCGCCAGGACATCAAACACGCGGGCCGGCCCGCGGCCGAGGTGCGTATCGAACAGATCCCGGCGGTGACCGTGTATCTGGACGAAACCCACTGGGACACACACGCGCGTGGTCGTGGCGGTACCAGTAACTCGCTAGTCAGTGCGTTCGCCGCTCAGCTCGCCCTCAAGGTGGGCAGGCTCGGCCCGGACGGCCGGGTGACTCTCTCCATGCCCGTCAATGAGCGTACTGATGGTGATTATCGTGCCAACGCCATGACCTCGGTGATGTTCGCGGTAGATCCGGCGGATCTGACCACCGATCTACGCGGAATCCGCAGTGCCACTAAAGAGGTGCTCTCCGGTCTGCAGGACGCACCCGACGAAAAGTGGGCGCTGTTGCCGCTGACTCCGTTCATCCCCAAGGCTGCCGCGCGCCGATTGGCCGATGTGGCACTGGAATACGGTGACTATCCGGTGGGGTGCTCGAATGTCGGGCCGCTGGACCCCGATGTGAATCGCCCGGACGGGACCCACGCCGATTACGCCTACTGCAGACTAGCCGAGCAGCGGGTGCGGCCGGACAAGGTGCTGAGCACCTACGGGCAGCTCTTCGTCGCATCGGGGAGAGTCAACGAAAGGATCTTCCTGGCCGTTGTCGCGTACCAGCCCGGTGTGATCGAGACACGCGCCGATCTGACCAGCTTGCTGACCGAGACGCTCGACGATTTCGGTATGCACGGGGTGATCGAGTAGTCGTGGCGGACAACACAGGTGGTATCTACGGACTGATCGCTCGGATCGTCCGGAAGGCCCCTGTCGCCGTCATCGGGGTATGGATCGGCCTGGCTGCCATTTTGGCGCTCACGGCGCCCTCGCTGCAGAAGGCCATCGAGGACCACCCGGTCGATCTGCTGCCCAAGGATGCTCCCGTCATGGAGACCACGCGGCAGATGGTCGAGTCGTTCCGGGAGTCCGGTGCGCAGAACATCCTGCTGATCGTCCTCACCAACGAGAACGGGCTGACACCCGCCGACGAACAGACCTACCGGGTTCTCGCGGCGCGAATGCGTGAAGACACTCGCGATGTGAGCATGGTGCAGGACTTCATCACCAAACCGATGCTGCGCGAGATGATGTCGAGCACCGATGGCAAGGCGTGGTACCTGCCGGTGGGGTTGCAGGGCGAGCTTGCCACCCCCGAATCCGGTAAGGCGTATGTGGGGGCCCTCAAGATCATCAAGGACGCCACCGCGGGCACCACGCTGAACGCCTTTACGACGGGGCCGACCGCCACCGTCGGCGATTTGACGGTGGTGGGAGAGCGCGACCTGCACAAGGTCGAAATAACCACGGCTGCTTTGGTTCTGCTTATCTTGCTGATCGTCTACCGCAATCCGGTGACGATGATGCTGCCGCTCATCGTGGTGGGTGTCTCGCTGGGCATCGCCCAGGCGGCCGTCGGGGGACTGGCGCAGATGGGTCTGAGTATCTCGAATCAGACGCTGACATTCATGACCGCGATGATGATGGGTGCGGGTGTCGACTACGCGGTCTTCCTCATCAGCCGATATCACGAATACGTCAAACAGGGTATGGATTCCGACAGTGCGGTGACCGCTGCGCTGGAATCCATCGGCAAGGTGGTCGCGGCATCGGCGGCGACGGTGGCGGTGACCTTCCTGGGTATGGGCTTTACCAAGCTGGGGATCCTGTCCACCATCGGTCCGGCGCTGAGCGTGTCCATCCTGATCGCATTCGTGGCATCGGTGACCTTCCTGCCGGCGGTGCTGATCCTGGTGGGGCGCCGCGGCTGGGTGAAACCGAGAAAGGCTTACGCCAACAAGATTTGGCACCGCTCGGGAATCAACATCGTCAAACGTCCGGGTACGCATCTGGCGGTCAGCCTGGTCATTCTGATCATCCTCGCCACCTGCGGGGCGATGGTGAAGTTCGGATACGACGACCGCAAGAACCTGCCCTCCTGGGCCGATAGTAATCAGGGTTACGCCGCGATCGAGAAGCACTTCCCGGTGAATTCAACGCTGCCGCAATACCTCTACATCAAGTCGCCTCATGATCTGCGCACCCCGCGCGGGCTGGCCGACCTGGAGCAGATGGCCGCGCGGGTGAGCCAGGTGCCCGGTGTCGACAAGGTGCGCGGTATCACCCGGCCCACGGGTGAACCGCTGGAGGAGGCCAAGCTCTCTTACCAGGCCGGTGAGGTTGGCGGGAAGCTGGGCGATGCGTCGAACCTGATCGATGCCCGCGCCAGGGACTTGGACAAGCTCGCCGCTGGTGGACACACGTTGGCCGACAAGCTCGGTGAGGTCCGCGACTCGGTGAAGAACTCGTTGGGCACTGCGCGCGCACTGGTCGAGGTGCTGGCCCAGCTGCGTGGCAGTGGGAGGACGGGCACCCTCGCCGATCTGGACTCGGTGGACAAGCTGGTCACCAGCATGCATTCCCTCGGCGATGCCATTGAGGCCAACGCCGAGGGTGCCAGTGAGGTGTACGGCTGGATCGAACCCGTCGCACGTGTGTTGGTCGGCAACCCGGCCTGCGAGATGGACCCCGCGTGCCGCTCCTCGCGAGATGAGATGAACAAGTTCCTGGAGACCAAACAGGATGGCACCAGGGACAGAATTGTCGAGCTCGGCCGTGAGTTGAAGTCCGTCGACAATGACAAACAGATCAGCTCGACCATTGCCCGGCTGCGCACCGCGCTGAACGCCATCGACACGAACCTGCGGCGGTTGGGTCTTTCCGACTCCTACGGCATTCAGCAGAAGTTCGCCGAAGTCCTGACCGGAGTCAACTCGCTGGCCGATGGCAGCGCACAGCTGGCTGAAGGTGTGCAGATGTTGGTGGACCAGACCAAGCAGATGGGCGGCCAGTTGGGCGATGCCTCAACGCTCTTGGTCGCCGCCAAGCGTGATGCGGCCCCCGGATCGATGTCCGGCTTCTACATACCGCAGCAAGTGCTCACTCAAGATTCCTTCAAGACCGCTGCGGCAGCGTTCGTTTCGGCCGACGGGCATGCGGTGCGCTATCTGGTGCAGAGCAACCTGAATCCGTTCAGTCCCGAAGCGATGGATCAGGTCCGTGCCATCCAGGATGCGGCGCACAGCGCACAACCCAACACGACGCTGTCCGATGCGTCCATCTCGATGGCCGGGTTGTCGGCGATGTACAACGACATCCGCAACTACTACAACCACGACTTGCGGTTCATCATCGTGCTGACGGTCATCGTGGTGTTGCTGATCCTCGTGGCGCTGCTGCGGGCGATCGTCGCACCGCTGTATCTCATTGGCTCGGTGATCATTTCGTATGCCTCGGCGGTGGGCATCGGGGTGATCGCATTCCAGTTCATCGGTGGACAGCCGCTGAGTTGGAGTGTGCCGGGCATGGCGTTCATTGTGCTGGTCGCGGTGGGCGCGGACTACAATCTGTTGTTCATCTCGCGCATTCGCGACGAGTCGCCCGACGGCATCCGCTCCGGGGTCATCAAGACGGTCAAGTCGACCGGAGGTGTGATCACCTCTGCCGGAGTGATTTTCGCGGCGTCGATGTTCGGCTTGCTGATCGGCAACCTGCAGTCGATGGTCGAGGCGGGCTTCATCATCGGGATGGGTCTGCTCCTGGATACCTTCCTGGTGCGCACCATCACCATTCCCGCTTTGGTGGTGCTGTGTGGGCAGGCCAACTGGTGGCCGTCGGCGATCGTGGAACCCTGGTTCCAGAAACATTTTTCGCGGTCGAAGGCCGATGTTCGGGATGTGGCGTCTGCCGAAGTGGACGAGGCCGATTGTCCTAGCGGCGATCCGTTACTCGAGGAGCCGCTGATTTCCGTTTCCCGCGAAGCCGAGCTCGCAGGCCGTCGATGATGATCGCGAGTCCGTCCTCGAAGTCGGCGTCGAAGTCGGGCTGGTAGAGCTCGGAAAACGCCTGTGCCACCATGGGATGCGCGATCAGGTCGACGTGCTCTCGCAGGTTCTCCTCGCTGTAGGGATTCGATTCCGGATACTCGAAGCCGTCGCGAGTCTGCTGTTCAATGGTAAATCCGATGGTGTAGTGAAAGATCGTCGGTGTCAGGCGCGCGGCGTCACGCAGGGTGAACCCGGCCTTCATCATCACGTTGAGCATGGGTTCGGTGATATCGGCCGCGCGCGCAGTGGCCGTGCCGGCGAGAATCCTGGCCCCCTGGTGATACCGCAGCATTTCGCGACGCAGTACGCGCGCGGCCCCGGCGAGGAATTGATCCCACTCGGGCGTCGATAGATCGAAGTTCTTCACGGCATCGCCGAACATCTCGTCGGCCATCGCGTCGACAAGGTCACGCCGGTTCTTCACATGCCAATAGAGCGCAGGTGCCTGAACGTCCAGGGCAGCCGCGACGGACCGCATGGTCAAGTTCTCGGAGCCGTGGCGGTCCAGCAAGGCCAGGCCGGCCCGCGCGATGGTTTCGCGATTCAAAATCACATTGACACCTTAACAGCGTTAAAGTAATTGTGGAGTCAATGCCAATAACGACGTTAAGGAGCACTATGACCGAGCATGCAGTGGTCGTCGCGGGCGGAGGCCCGACCGGACTCATGCTGGCGGGTGAGCTGGCCCTCGCCGGTGTCGACGTTGCGGTGTTGGAACGTCGGGACAGTCACGAGGAGGTGGGATCTCGTGCGGCGGGAGTGCATTCACGCACGATCGAGGTGTTCGATCAGCGAGGGATCGCCGAGAGGTTTCTCTCCCAGGGGATGACCGGCCAGGTGACGCACTTTTCAGGCATTTTCATGAGCATCGAGGACTTCCCCACCCGTCACCCGTACGCACTGGGTCTGCTTCAGCATTACACCGAGAAGACGCTGGCGGCCTGGATCGCGGAACTCGGGGTACCGATCTATTACAACGCCGAGGTGGTCGGATTCACCCAGGACGACTCCGGTGTGGACGTGGCGCTTGCCGACGAGCGTGCGATGCGCGGGCAGTACCTCATCGGATGCGATGGCGGACGCAGCGCCATCCGCAAGATCGCGGGGATCGGGTTTCCCGGCCATGACCCGTCCTGCTCGGCGATGCTGGTCGATGCCGAGATCACTGAGCAACCGCTCGAGTTCGGGCTGCTGCGCAAGCCCGGTCAGGCCTTCCTGGCCATTCTGCCGTTTGAGGAGGGGTGGTGCCGACTGGTCTTCAGTACCGACCTCTCCCGGCTCGGAACCGAACCGACCCTGGAGGAGGCGAAGGAAGCGCTCATCGCCATCGCGGGCACGGATTTCGGTTTGCACAGTCCACGCTGGATGTCCCGGTTCTCCGATATGACTCGCCAGGCCGACCGGTACCGTGACCGGCGCCTGTTCCTGGCGGGCGATTCCGCCCATATCCACTTCCCGTTCGGCGGACAAGGACTCAACACCGGTGTCCAGGATGCGGTGAACCTGGGGTGGAAGCTTGCCGCGGTGATCAAGGGAGAGGCCCCGGACGCACTGCTGGACACTTATCACTCCGAGCGCCACCCGGTGGCGGAACGGGTGCTGCACAACACCATGGCCCAGACCCCGCTGTCTGAGGCGAGCCCGCGGATCGATGCGTTGCGTGACATCGTGTCCGATCTGCTGGCCATGGAAGAACCGCGCAAGCGCATCGCCGGCATGATGAGCGGCCTAGATATCCACTATGAGGTCGGTAGGCATCAGGGCACAGCGCATCCACTGCTGGGTCGCCGCATGCCGGACCTCGACGTGGTGACCGCAGAGGGGCCGACGCGCGTCTACCCATACCTGCACACGGCCCGCCCAGTGCTGTTCAACTTCGGAGAGTCGCAGAGTCTGCGCCTCGATGGATGGGCCGACCGAGTTCAGCTGGTGGACGCGAAATACTCAGGTGCATGGGATCTTCCGGTGCTGGGCGAGGTGACGGCACCGGATGCGGTGCTGGTGCGCCCCGACGGGTATGTCGCCTGGGTGGGCGAGGGTTCCGACGCCGGCCTTGTCGAGGCCCTCACCCAATGGGTGGGATCGCCCGTCCCGGCGTAATGTTGCGCGGGTGGCCGAGACGCTGGAGTTCGGAGTCTTCATCCCGCAGGGCTGGCGCCTGGATTTGGTAGGCATCGCACCCGAGGATCAATGGACCGCCATGCGCGATCTGGTCCGCTACGCGGAGGACGGTCCGTGGGACTCGGTATGGGTCTACGACCACTTCCATACCGTGCCGGTGCCCACCGACGAGGCGACCCATGAGGCGTGGACGCTGATGTCCGCCTTCGCGGCCGTGACCTCGCGAATCAAACTGGGGCAGATGTGTACGGCCGTGGGATACCGAAACCCGGTGTACCTGGCCAAGATCGCCGCGACAGTGGACATCATCTCCGGCGGGCGCACCCAGATGGGCATCGGCGGCGGCTGGTACGAGCACGAGTGGCGCGCATATGGCTATGGCTTTCCGGGCGCCGCCGAGCGTCTCGGCAGGCTGCGCGAAGGGGTGCGCATCATGCGTGACGCCTGGCGCGACGGGCGCGTCTCTTTGGACGGCACCTATTACCAGGTCGATGACGCCATCGTCGCCCCCAAGCCCCTGCAGTCCAAGGGAATTCCGCTGTGGATCGCGGGTGGCGGAGAGAAGGTGACATTGCAGATCGCGGCGCGCTATGCGCAGTACACCAACTTCGGGCAGTCTCCCGAAGAATTCGAGCACAAGTCGAAAGTGCTTGCAGCGCACTGCAAAGACATTGGCACCGACTTCGATGCCATTGTCCGGAGCGCCAACATGAACATCGTCATCGGAGCCGATGACGCCGAGGTGGCAGATCGGCTGGCGGCCATCAGGGCGCGGCTCGTCCCGGTCATCGGCGAGGACGTCGCCCAGGTCACGGTCGGGAATCTTGCCGAAACGGCGGGAACCCCGGAACAGATCGCGGAGCGTTTGGCGGAGTTCCGCCGGCTGGGGCTGGGCTATGCGATATGCAATTTCCCGGAAGCGGCCTATGACCGTTCTGGAATCGACTTGTTTGTTCGCGAGATAGTCGCCAGCAGTTCATAGTTGAGTCGATTGGTCAGTCTGTCTATTGCAGATTCATCGCCGGAGAATATCGCTTGAACGAATGCCCTGGTGAATTGATTCAACCCGGGAGTACTTTGCGCGTGAATCGTTTTACGCCTGTTATCGGACAGGGTATTCACACGCATGAGAGTTCTGCGGTTCTTGGCTGTCGTGGCCGTCCTGGCGGCCATCGGGATAACATTTCCCTCTGTCTCGCCTTCTGGAAAACCTCCGGCGACTCCTTCGAGTTCTATTCGGTCTTACAGATGGGGCCGGGCGCGGCCAACCCGCTGTGGCGTCTACGGACATCCGGCTGGACGAGCAGGCCGATCAGGCCTGCGCCCAGCAGCAGTAGGGCCCATTGTTTACGACCCAACCGATACCGTAAGTTACGGGAATGCCTTCGCTTGACGCAGTCGATGAAGCCTTCCTGTCCAGCGCTCCCGTGAGAGCGAGCCACACCATCTCCGTACCGGTATCCGCCGACACGGTGTGGCGTGAGCTGACCAACGACACCACGCTGCGGTGGTTGGCTCCGGGTATCAGGGTCGTGTGGGGTAACCCGCGCGCCGGTGTCGGTGCTGTCCGCAAGATCGGGCCCGCTGTGGGTCCGAAGGTGAATGAGCACTACTTCCTCTGGGAGGAAGGACGGCGGAAGGCGTTCTACGTCACGAGCATGCCGGTGCCGGTGCCTGGCCTGCGTGCCTTCGCCGAGGACTATGTGGTGACTCCGACGGATCGTGGTGCCGACTTCACTTGGGCATGGGCCATCGACGGCACTGGCCCGATTCGCTATGCCACCCCCGCGGTGAGTGCCATCGTCGGTTTCTCGATGAAGCGCACCCAGAGATACTTCGACAAGATCGCCGCTGCCGGGAGGTAAGCGTTCGCCCGTACAGTGGATCCGTGCGCACGCTCGTCCTGCTTACGGTGATCCTGGTGGCGGCCGCCTGTGTGCCTGCCCGGAACGAGACGGATGCGGCGGCCCAAAACCCTTGCGATGTAGGTCAATACTGGACGCGCTACTACAACAACACTGATCATTCCGGCACCGCGGTGCTCGCCCGATGCGAGTACTCGGTCGGCGGGAACTTCGCGGCATCTCCAGCGCCGGGTGTGCAGGCCGACGGTTTTTCGGTCGATGCCGTCGGTTCGCTGCGATTCCCCGTGACGGGCGAGTACCAGATTGCCTCGATGAGCGGTGGCATTGTCGGGCGAGTGTGGCTCGATGACGAGCAGATCTTCGATCACGCCAACACCCGTGACTGGGGTACCGATCTGGCCACGCGCACCGTCCAGGCTGGTGTGCATGCGGTCCGGGTCAGCTACTCCAGCGCGAGTGGCCCTGCGGTACAAGAGTTCTCGGTGTCCCAAGTGGCGCTGGGCCCGGAGTCTGCGAACGGCAACTTCTTCGCGGCTAACTCATTCTTGAATCAGCCGCTGCCGCCGAACCCGGCGATCGACCCTCGGTCGGCGAAGTGGGTTGCCGCGCTGATGCATCATCCCGATGTCAAAGCAATCGACGTCAACGAGGACATCTGGACTACCGCCGTCTATCACGCACCTGCGGGCACTCCCACCCGGACGGTCGCCGTCCGCAACAGCGGGAAGTCGATCGACATCCCGTATCTGCCCCATTATCTGCCCACGCAGGATGTCGACGCGCATCTGGCAATCATCGACGACATCAACGGATGTGAATACGAGTTCCAGTCCTTCACACCGGATTCGATGTCGGCGATCGCACAGGCCACCTATCGGGTAGACACAGGATCGGGCGGGCATGTCAGTGGACCCGCGCATTCGGGAGGTGAGCTGTCCTACCTCGCGGGGTTGATCACGCCGGAAGACGTACAGGCCGGAGTGATCGATCATGCGCTGCGGTTCGCGATCCCGATCAACGCACCCGCCTACGTGTACCCGGGTACGCGGTCGGACGGCACGATTCCCGATGGGGTGCCCGAGGGGATCAGAATTCAGCTTGATCCGTCCCTGGACTTGCGAACGTTGAACCTGACCCCCTTCCAGCGGATGGTTGCGGAGGCGCTGCAGAAGTACGGGGCGTTTGACGCCGACGTCGCGAAGACCTTCTCGCTGACCGCGCGCAGCGTGATCGACGGCACCCGCTACTCCACCCGGATCGACGATCTGCCGCGGGAGCTCATCGGGCATATCCGGTTCCTGACGCCGTCGATCAGCTCCACGGATATCCAGCTCGACACCGCCGTGGACAACGGATGCCGGCAGCAACACTGATCTGGTAACGCTGATACCCTGCTTTCGGTGTCGCGACGGGCTGTGGCTGCTTACGAATCGTTTCTCGCTACGAAGAAGTTCGGGGCGCTGGACGGCTTGCGGGCACTGAGTGTTCTGGCGGTGATCTGGCACCATACGTCGGGAACGCCCGGTCCAAGGATCTCGCACAGCGGATTCATGGGCGTCGACTTCTTCTTCGCGATCAGCGGCTTTCTCATCACCACTCTGCTTGTCCGCGAGCGTGATCGCACCTCCGCCGTATCGCTGCGAAACTTCTACGCACGCAGGGCATTACGTATCTTCCCGCTGTACTACGCGGTGCTGGCCCTGTACGTCCTGCTGGTGTTCGCCACCGAACGCGATACGCCAAAGGGCGAGCGATTCTTTGGGGACCTGCCGGCATTCCTGACCTATACCGTCAACTGGTTCGTGGACCTGTCCACTGGCGCGTCGGTACCGTTCTATTTTTCCTGGTCGCTGTCCGCCGAGGAACAGTTCTATCTGTTGTGGCCGCCGCTGTTGGTCGGGGCCCTGGTGCTGAGCAAGGGAAAGGTCTGGGCACCGCTCGTGGTGCTCTTCGCACTGGTAGTGGTCTCGGCCGGAACCGGCGTCTTCTTCGATGCGCGGGTATTGCCGTGGCGCATCCTGGCGAGCTTGTCGTTGCCCATCCTTCTCGGAGCGGCTTTCGCGATCTTCGTCAACACCCGCCGTGGCTACGCGCGGGTCGCCGCGGTGCTGGGCTGGTGGTGGTCGGCCCCTGCGGTGTTTGCGGCGATGATTGCCGCGTTGTGGTTCGGTGCGCCACCATGGTCGATCCAGATCCTCATGGTCGTGGCCGTCGTCGCGGTTTCCATCCGCGAGAACACCCTCATGCATCCGGTACTGAGCTGGCGACCCCTCGCGTTCATCGGTGTGATCAGCTACGGCATCTACTTGATGCACATGTTGTGCGCCAATGTCGTACGCCGAATAGTCCACGAGGAGCAGGGGCTGACGCTCTGCGCGGGAACGACGATCCTCGTTATCGCCGTTGCCTATCTGAGCTTTCGATACTTCGAGACGCCCCTGTTGCGCATCAAGCGCCGCTTCGAATCATCCGCGGAGCGGGCCGGAGACCAACTCTCCAGGGCCTCGGACGGTTAACCGATCGCAGGTCCGAGAAGATCGTCGGCGTCGGTGATCCGATAGCCATAGCCCTGCTCGGCCAGGAACCGCTGCCGGTGTGCTGCGTACTCGGCATCAAGGGTGTCGCGGGATACCACCGAATAGAAGTAGGCCTGGCCGCCGTCGGCCTTTGGACGCAGCAGCCGCCCAAGCCGCTGCGCTTCTTCTTGGCGCGAGCCGAACGTGCCCGAAACCTGAACAGCCACAGCTGCTTCCGGTAGATCGATGGAGAAGTTGGCTACCTTGGAAACTACCAGGGTGGCGATCTCGCCCCGACGGAATGCGTCGAAAAGCGCTTCACGTTCGGCGTTCTTGGTAGAGCCCTGGATCACCGGGGCATCCAGCTCGGTTCCCAGTTCGTCGAGCTGATCCAGGTAGGCGCCGATGACCAGAGTCGGCACTCCGGGATGGCGGGCGAGAATCGACTTCACCACGTTGATCTTGGTGTGGGCCGTCGAGCACAGTTTGTACCGCTCGTCGGCCTCGGCGGTGGCGTAGATCATCCGCTCGTTCTCGGTGAGGGTGACCCGTACCTCGATGCACTCGGCGGGGGCGATCCAGCCTTGGGCCTCAATGTCTTTCCACGGCGCGTCATAGCGCTTGGGGCCGATGAGACTGAAGACATCGCCCTCGCGGCCGTCCTCTCGAATGAGGGTGGCGGTGAGTCCGAGGCGGCGCCGCGACTGCAGATCTGCCGTCATCCGGAACACCGGAGCGGGCAGCAGATGCACCTCGTCGTACACGATCAGGCCCCAGTCCCGGCTGTCGAACAGTTCCAGGTGGCGGTACTCACCCTTGGTGCGCCGGGTGATCACCTGGTAGGTGGCGATGGTGACCGGCCGGATCTCCTTGCGCTCGCCGGAGTATTCGCCGATCTCCTCTTCGGTCAATGAGGTTCGCGCGATGAGTTCGCGTTTCCACTGCCGCCCGGCCACGGTATTGGTGACCAGGATCAGGGTGGTCGCCTGTGCCTTGGCCATCGCGGCGGCGCCCACCAGCGTTTTACCGGCCCCGCAGGGCAGCACCACCACACCGGAACCGCCCGCCCAGAACGAGTCGGTTGCCATCTGTTGATAGTCCCGGAGCTCCCAGCCATCCTCGGCCAGGCTGATCGGGTGGGCTTCGCCATCGACGTATCCGGCGAGATCCTCTGCGGGCCAACCGATCTTGAGTAACATCTGCTTGACCCGGCCACGCTCGCTGGGGTGCACCTGCACGGTGTCGTCATCGATACGGGCGCCGAACATGGGGGCGATCTTCTTGTGTCGCAGCACCTCTTCGAGCACTGCGCGATCCAGGCTCACCAGCATGAGGCCGTGCGCGGGATGCTTGACGAGCTGGAGGCGCCCGTAGCGGGCCATGGTGTCGACGATGTCCACCAGCAGCGGCTGCGGTACCGCGTAACGGGAGAAGGTGACGAGGGCATCGACCACCTGCTCGGCGTCGTGCCCGGCGGCACGCGCGTTCCAGAGCGCCAGCGGGGTGATGCGATAGGTGTGCACGTGCTCGGGTGCGCGTTCGAGCTCGGCGAAGGGGGCGATCGCCTGGCGCGCCGCGTCCGCCTGGTCGTGATCGACCTCCAGCAGCACGGTCTTATCGGACTGGACGATCAGCGGTCCATCGGTCATTCGATCCAGGATAGTGATGCCCGGGGACATTGGAGGGTGCTGTGTGCCCTGGCAGATTGCTGCGGTGACGACACCTCAAGACCGCAGCACCCTGGCCGAGATTTGGCAGCACCGGTCCGCGTTCTACGACCACTACGCCGCGGCGCCGACGAAAGAAGGGGCGAATGCCATCTTCCGCGCGGGGTCGTTTTGGGAACGTATCCGGTTGACCAGTAATTTCCTCGCCTTTTCTTTGGTCCGATCCACTTCTTCGTCAAGGGAATGTGGCGCAAGGGCCTGGTGCTACTCGGGATCAGTGTCGGTCTCGGCGTCGTGCTGGGGGCGGTGGGCGCCTCCGGCAGCGTGACGCGCGCGTTCTCATTCGGCTTTGCTGCGCTGTTTATGGGCATCGCCAACCAGGCCTACTACTTGCACTGGGTTCGCCATAGCGAGTCATGGAATCCGTTCGAGGGCGTCCGCTGACGCGGAGCTGATCGACAGTCAGGACGGCGGCGAGACCGCGGTGATGCGGTGAATCGCGAAGTCTCGGATCCGCCCCGCCGCGGTGTCGAAGGCCGACAGCTGCCCACCACGCACGCTGATCGGATTGACCACTCGCGAGGACGCCACCCCGGCCGGGTCCACGTACCCGATGAGTACGCTGGTCTGGGCCTTGGCGGACTGCTGTAGCAGCGCCACCGCCTGCGACGGCTCGATGCGGATGCCGTCGTGATCGCCCGCCGCGCGCAATGCCTTGACCACTGCGGCGGCCGCGGGCTCACTGAGTACCGGTGGCGTCCAACCCATCCGGTGCGGCTGGGGAGTAACCCGGGCGCGGTGTGCCCGGAACTCCACGATGTTTCCGGTGGCATCCTCGGCGGCGGGTGCGAAGCCCGCCGCGCGCAGCCCAGCCACCAACTCGGCCAGCGGGGCCAACGACACCGCGACGGTGGGGGCCAGCAGCCGCAGCCCCAGATCCTCCGCCAGAACCGACGCCATCACCTGCGTCAGCAGGGCCACGTCATCGCAGCGCAGAAACGAGCTGGCCACGCCGGCCCGAAGCTGTCCGTGCCGTCGCGCGACATCGTCGATGAGATAGGTCAGCGATTGGGGGACAGGGGTTTTGGAGCGCGAACTGAAGAAGCTGTGCAGTGAGGTGGCGGTCCGCCCCGAATCCAGCGCACGCCGGATACTCGCGTCGCTGACCCGGAAAACACTGGCTGCACCCGCTGATTCGAGGTCCGCCATCGCGGCCAGCTCGAGCTCCACGTCGCGTGTCAGTGGGCCGGGCGCGACGACCGTCAGATCGGCCTGCACGAGGAAGTGGTCGATAGGAGCGGGTAACGCCTTCTCCATCGCGGCCAGCGTGGCCGCCTCGTCGCCACTGCTGTCCAGGAACGTACGCACGTGTGTCGTCAACGCGCCACGCCCGATCACACCCAACGTCGTCGCCTCGAATAACAGTGCCGTCACCGGTTCCACGCCCAGCCGTGCGCCCCAGCGCGGACGGCGCCACCGCATCACCCGGGATGTCTCTTCGGCCCGCAACCCCTCCCCGGGCTTCAGCTCGCCGAGGATCTCCAAGAGCAGCCTGCGGTCATGGGGTGCCGCCGTCGACCGTAGCGAATCCGAAAGGGCCGCTATCGGTTTGTCCTCGCTGGTGCGCTTGCCGATCAGATCGGGACGGGCCGCCAGCATCAACCACGCCGACATCAGCCGAAACCAGCGGGTCGCGGTCGGCAGCTCGGCGAAGCGGTCGGCCTGCGTGGTCGGCGCCCAGTGCCAGCCCTCGGCGTCGGTTTGCGCATCGGGGTCACCCACTGCGATCAGCTCGGCGGCCGCCAGCACCTCCAGCAGCAGCCCCATCCGGGTGTCGTCGATACCCGTCGCTTTCGCCAGCCTTTTGACCTCGCGCACGCCCAGGCCACCGCTGCGCAGCTGAGGAGCGGGGTTGACCCCGAGCTCATCGAGGAGCAGTCCCACCTCACGCAGCAGATCAAGTGCCGCCCCCGCGGCAGCGGCGTTGGCTTCGGCCTGGGTCGCCGTCGTCGTCTCGGTGGTCGGTGGCTGCAGCCGGTCGGGCTCCTCACCGCGGAGCAGCTGTGCCACGAACCGGGGCAACAGCACCGTCTCGTCGTCGATCCGCTGCAGCAGGCCGACCGCGAGCAGCCGCTGTACCGGACGATCTGCCGGAGCATCGGGTGCGGCGTCCCGAGTGCGGCCGATGGGAGATCCCGTGATGAGTGCCTGCAGCAGCTCCATTCCGCGCTCGTCGGTCGCCGCCAACGCGGCGCGGGCCGCGTCGTAGGAGTCGGGGGTCTGCTCGCTGATCACCTGCCCGACCACCCAGGGCAGCCCCAACCGTGTCTCTCCCGCCAGGTGCAGCTCGCGATTTCCCCACACCAGCGCCAGCTCGCGCAGCCGGTCCAGGGTGGCACGTACCTGCAGTTCAGTGGCGCGACCGTCGACCTGGGCGAGCACCTCCGAGATCGGAGTACCGGTGACGTCTGCACGAGCCACCAGCAGTGCATCCAGGACCGCCAAGGTCAAAAAGTCCAGGTTGTCGGTGGCCGCGCGTACCGATTGGCGCGACAGCGCCCGGCCCGCCAGAGCCGCCAGCGACCCCGGAGGTGGCGACGCCAAATCGGGTCGCAACCGGACCAGCCGCACCAACTGTTCGTCGGGCAGCTGGCGCAGCCAGGTATCCAACGCCGCATCGTCACTCATCAGACACCAGCGTAGAGGCGGGTTGGGTTCGCCGTTGTGCTCCCGGCCTGCCACAATGGCTTCGTGGCTGACAAGAAGCAATACGTCGACAACGGCTGGCCCGCACATGTGGACGGTGAGCACGCCGTCTCCGAACTCGCGGCCGACCGCACCGGAGCCCTGTCACCCTTCGGTGACATCGAGTTCCCGGTGCAGTCCGTGCCCTACGTGCACCCCGTCACCGTCATCAACAAGTAACGGTGTCCGACGGTCTTGGCGATAGCGGCTCATCACCGCCTGACCGTCTCTCTCATATAGACGAGCACGGGTCCGCACACATGGTCGACGTGTCGGCCAAACAGGCCACCGCCCGCGAGGCGGTCGCGGCCGGACGCTTCGTCACCACTCCAGAAGTCCTGAAGTTCCTGGCCGACGGCACGCTGCCCAAGGGTGATGCCATTGCCACAGCCCGGCTGGCCGCCATCATGGCCGCCAAACGCACCAGCGAGCTCATTCCGCTGTGTCATCAGATACCGCTCACCGGCATCGACGTTGACTTCGAGATCGAGGCCAGCACAGGATCCATTCAGATCACCGCCACCGCGCACACCAACGACCGCACCGGGGTCGAGATGGAAGCGTTGACCGCCGTGACGGTCGCCGGATTGACCTTGCACGACATGGTCAAGGCGGTCGATCCGGCATCGCGCATCGACGACGTCCGAGTGTTGCGCAAAGAGGGCGGCAAGACCGGAACATGGACCCGACCCTGAGGTCTGCGCGGGTGATCGTGGCCTCCACTCGGGCGGCCACCGGTCAGTACCCCGACAAGACCGGACCAGTTATCGTGGAATGGCTTGGGGCACAAGATTTCCATGTTGAGAAACCGATCGTCGTGCCCGACGGCGGCGCGGTGGGAGCGGCGATCCGCACCGCGGTTTCCGACGGAGTTTCGTTGGTCATCACCACCGGCGGCACCGGGCTCTCGCCCACCGATGCCACACCCGAACAGACCGCCCCACTGCTGGACTACCAGATCCCCGGGCTGGCCGACGCCATCAGACGCTCCGGGCTGCCGACCGTGCCCACCAGCATCCTGTCCCGGGGCGTGTGCGGAGTCGTCGGCCGCACCATGGTGGTCAACCTGCCCGGCTCCACCGGCGGGGTGCGCGACGGACTTGCGGTGCTCGACGGCGTGCTCGGCCATGCACTGGACCAGATAGCCGGGGGTGATCACGTATGAGTGCTAGCGTCTCCCGTGCGCTGGTGACCGCGGAACGCATCTCGCTGATCGAGCACGAGCACCTGGTCGATCACGAATCTGCTGGGGCCACAGTCGGATTCGTGGGCAATGTGCGCGACCACGACGGCGGCAAGACGGTGCTGCGGCTTGAGTATTCGGCACATCCGTCGGCCCAGCAGGTGCTGACCGATGTGGTGGAGCGCATCGCCGCTGAAGCAGAGGGCGTGCGCGCGGTGGCGGTGAGTCACCGCATCGGCGCCCTGACGGTCGGGGAGGCAGCCTTCGTGGTGGCGGTGAGTGCCGACCATCGACGGCAGGCATTCGTCACGTGCCAGCGCCTCGTCGATGACGTCAAGGCGGCGCTGCCGGTATGGAAGCACCAGTTCTTCGCCGACGGCAGCAACGAATGGGTGGGGTCGGCCTGAAAAATTCGGGCCCCGATTGGGGTCTGGTGTAGGCGGCGCGCGTACTCGCGGGCCGCCGGCTGTAGTCCTACGCCCGTTCGGCGATGACCGTGTACACGGGGATGTAGAGCAGCGGATCGTCGAGATCTTGTTCCAGTCGCTCTAGCCGCTCGGGGTCTCCGCGGTAGGTGCCGCGAATCGCGTTGAGGAACTCGGCCTTTGGTGCCGCCATTGTCGTCGGGTTCAGCTGCAGCACCGTCCATCCGTTGGCAGGCAGCACCTCTTCGATCTCCTCTGCCTGCTGTGCGTTCTGGAACGGGGTCGGGATGCCGTGCACGCTGGCCTGAGCGAAACACCATATATACCAACGTGCTCCGGGGCGTGCGGCCCGGTGCAGCGCGCTCGCGTACTTCGCGTGTCCCTCGTGATCGAAGCAGTGGTACACGCCGCTGTCGATTACGGTGTCGAACTGTGCATCCCAGCCGTCAAGTTCGGTGGCGTCGGCGACCTGGAAGTCGACGGTGACGCCGGCGGCGGCCGCCCGGCCCTTGGCCTGTTCGATCGCCGAGGGGGAGAAGTCTAGTCCGGTGACGTTAAAACCTTGCTGAGCAAGATAAATGGCGTTGTCGCCAAGGCCGCAGCCGACATCCAGGATGTCTCCGCGGATCGCGCCGAGCAGGGCCAGCTCCTTGATGCGTGGTTTGGCGTCCTTGGAATCCCACGGGATGATGGGCCCGCCGTCCTTGACGCTCTCTCGATACAGATCCTCGAAGATGTTCTGGGTTGGTGCGGTCATGATGTTCAGCCCCTTTCCGCGATGATATTGAAGAACGGCATGTGGATCATGTCGTCGTCTAGCTGCTGGAGACGCTCAAATGTCTTCTGTGCTTCTTCGGCCACACCCGGCCGCTGATAACGCTCACGCATACCGGCAGGCATCTGCTCCGGATCGATACCGGCCGGCGCGGCGCCGATGAATGCCGTCCGGGATCCGAGATATGTTGTCCGGCCGAAGTATTGGATGTTCCAGTTGGCTTCGGACAATACGCTCTTGATCTCTTCGGGATCTTGCACGCCGAACGGCATCGCGATGCCGTTCACGGTGCCATCGCCAAAGCAGGCGATGAACCAGCGCGCCCCCGGGCGGGTGGCCCGGTGCAGTGCCTTCGCGTACTGCTGATGGCCGTCGTGATCGAAACAGTGATAGACGGCGCTATCGATCACGGTGTCGAACTGTGCGTCCCAGCCGTCGAGCTTGGTCGCGTCGGCCACCTGGAGGTCGACTGTCACACCCGCGGCGGCGGCGCGTTGCTTTGCCTGTTCAATGGCCGAAGGGGAAAAATCCAGGCCGGTGACCGAGAGGCCTTGCTGGGTGAGATAGATCGAGTTCTCGCCGAGACCACAGCCGATATCCAAGATGTCTCCGCGCAGCGCGCCATAGGCGGCGAGCTCTTTGATTCGTGGTTGCGCGTCCCTGATGTCCCAGGGCACGCCCGCCGCGGGGGCGCCTTCGAACATGGGTTTGCCGTTGTAGACCGCTTCGAATGCTTCGTGACTGGGAACGTCCGGGGGAGTGGTCGGTGCCGTCATGACCACCAACGTACGCCTCGAAGCCGGGACGTCAACCCCCTTGACAAGGGGCCTACACTTCCCGTCGAAAAGGTTACCCCGCAACGACAATCGCCCCGACCGTGAGGGCCGGGGCGATTATCTAGGTACGGGTTAGCGCTGCGCCAGGGCGAGGATTGCGTCGCTGGCCTTGACATCCTGCGTCTGCATGGCGAAGACGATGTCCTTCAGGTAGGACACTCCACGACTGTCCTGGGGAGTGACATCGGTGGTGCCGGGAGGCAGGTTGTTGGGGTCGGGCAGATGCCGCACCACACCGGCGACGGCGTCAGGGTTCAGCGTGCCATTGGAGGCAACCGGACCGGCGTCGAAGGCGGCTTTGCCGGCGGCGAATCCGATATCCGCCGCGTCCGGGACACCCGCGGGAAGCGGGATCTCGGGAGCTGCCGCGGCGGGTGCCGGGGCAGGCTCGGGGGCGGGTGCCGGCTCGGCGGGCGCCGGGCCGGACTGGAACTCGTAGGGCAGGACCTGGTCCTCGGCGGCGGGGGCTTCGGGAGCCGGGACCTGCTCGGGGGCGGGTGCCTCGTCGACGACAGGGGCCTCCGGTGCCGGTGCGGCGATGACCTCGGGAGCCGGGGCTTCCTCGGCCGGAGCCACGGGCTCGGGCTCGGCCGGCGCGGGACCGGACTGGAACTCGACGTCCTGGGCCTCGGGGGCGGGCGCCTCTTCGGGGGCCGGGGCCTCCTCGACAATGGGCGCCTCGGGGGCCTCGGCAACGAACTGCTCGTCGGCTTCGGGAGCCGGAGCGGGCTCGGGGGCCGGGGCGGGCTCAGCGGCCGCCTGCTCCTCATGGTGCGCGGCAGGCGTGACGTTCGCGGCGGGGGCGGTCCGCGGGGTGGAACCGGACAGGCCACGGCCGCAGACTGGCCAGGCGCCACGGCCTTGGCCCGCGAGTACCTTCTCGGCGATCGCGATCTGCTGTTCCTTGGTGGCCAGGTGAGCGGACGGGGCGTACTGGCCGCCACCGCTGTTGATCCAGGTGCTGGGCGAGAATTGCAGCCCGCCCTGGTACCCGTTACCGGTGTTGATGGCCCAGTTGTTACCCGATTCGCAGCGCGCGACCTGGTCCCACTCGCCATCGGTGGCTGCTGCGGCCGTCGCGGCCATCATCAGACCGCCACCGACAAGGCCTGCACCTGCTACCGCGACCTTGGCCGCTTTAGCGCCCGCCTTGGTGGGCTTACTGTGCCGTCCACTCATATGTCCGTCGTATTCCTCTCTGTGACGCACCTGCGAGGTCAGCTGTCGGGTTCGAACGAGAGGTCGCTCGGCCCGGTTGCCCGGGCTTCACCCCAAGAACCATGGAGGTTCGTGCTGGAGATCGAGATCTCCGGCGGTTGGGTTCCCCGCCTCCGTCCCTTGGTTTACCGACGAGGTGCCACACCCGAGGGACGGAGCTCGGTGCGCGGGTATGGACTGCGGATGACGGTACGTGCCCGCGCGCATCTCGTCATGTTGGACATTCCCCGGTGTTTCGTCCACGACAGGGTGGGTTTATTCCCGCCAGTGGTGAGGTCTCCGCAGGTTATTGGGCAGCTCCACCACCCCGTGTCCGCGCCGTGACCATTCTGTGACCTTCGGATGTGTGTCGTAGATCACGAAATTGTCCGGGGATCTCTATATGCAACTCTCAGAGTTACCTTAGAGCTTCCTTAGGAAAAGGATAGGCCAGCGCACTTCTATCCTCCAGCGAACGGAGGAAGAACATCCACGACAGAGCCTGATTCCGGCCGGTGGGAGCGGTCGCGGACCGCCACGCCGTCATAAAGAAAGGAACAACGCGCCAATACGCGTTCCAGTTCCACTCCTTTGGTGGCCAGTTGACGGGTCAGATCGTTGAAAGAGGCCCCTGCGGGGAGCTCGACGGTCTCCTCCTGGACACCTGCGGCGGTCGCGGCCGCGGCGAAGTACCGGACGTGGATGCTCACCTAGCCGCCGATCGCGCTCATGGGGCGGTCTGGCTGCAGGAACGAGGGGTCGTTGATCCCGTGCCCCGGTTTCTTCCCCCACATGGCGACCTGCCACGCCGATGCCACCATCGCGTCGGTGGCGCCGGAGCGGAGCAGTCCGCGCAGGTCTGACTCTGCGGTGGCGAACAGGCAATTGCGCACCTGTCCGTCGGCCGTCAGCCGGGTGCGGTCACAGTCTCCGCAGAACGGCCGCGATACCGATGCGATGATCCCGACCGTGGCAGGGCCCCCGTTGACCAGCCAGCGTTGTGCTGGTGCGCTGCCACGGGGTGCCGGGTCCGTGCTCAGCGTGAACTGCCGACTCAGGGCGGCGTGGACTTCGTCGGCCGTCACCATACGGTCGCGGTTCCAGTTGTGCTCAGCGTCCAACGGCATCTGTTCGATGATCCGCAGCTCATATCCGTGTTCCAGGCTGAACCGCAGCAGTGCGAGGGCGTCCTCTTTGTACTGCTCGGGTGTCAAAACTGCGTTGATCTTTATGGGCGATAGTCCGGCGGCATCGGCGGCTTGGAGTCCGCTGAGGACATCGGATAACCGGTCGCGGCGGGTGATCGCGGCGAAACGATCGGCGTCCAACGTATCCAGCGACACATTGATGCGGTCCAGCCCGGCGGCGCGTAGCGCGGCGGCCTTGCGATCCAGGCCGACGCCGTTGGTCGTCATTGCGATATCGGGTCGCGGTGTGAGGGCGGCCACCGCGGCGACGAGTCGCTCCAAGTCCTTGTATATCAACGGTTCTCCGCCGGTGAACCGGACGCTGCGGATTCCCAGCTCGGTAACCGCGATGCCGATAAGCCGAACGTATTCGTCGGCGGTGAGTAGCGCGTCGCTGCGCAACCAGTCCAGTCCCTCTGCGGGCATGCAGTACGTGCAACGCAGATTGCACCGGTCGGTCAATGACACCCGCAAGTCGGTCGCGATGCGGCCGAACGAATCAATCAACGGGGTCATAAGTGCAGCGTAGCGACCACTTGCGCGAGCCGAGTAGGATGACCACTCACCGCGCCCTATTTGGGGCGCGTTAATCATGTGAGGTGAGTGCAGTGCCAACCGGCAAGGTCAAGTGGTACGACGCCGAGAAGGGCTTCGGCTTCCTGTCGCAAGAGGATGGCGAGGACGTGTACGTCCGGTCCTCGGCGCTGCCCGCTGGCGTTGAGGGGCTCAAGGCCGGACAGAAGGTCGAGTTCGGTATGGCCGCGGGCCGTCGCGGTCCGCAGGCGCTGAGCCTCAAGTTGATCGACGCGCCACCCTCGGTGCAGAAGACGCGTCGCGAGAGCAGTGGGCCGGTGAACCACAAGCACACCACCGACGAGCTCCACGGAATGATCGAGGACATGATCACCTTGCTGGAGGGCACGGTGCAGAGCGAGCTGCGCAAGGGGCGTTACCCGGACCGCAAGATCGCCCGCAAGGTCTCCGAGGTCGTGCGCGCCGTGGCCAGCGAGCTGGACGCCTGACCTGAGCTTCATCCGCGCCGAAGATGTGATCGCGGCGCTCGATGCCGCCGGCGATTCCGGCCGGGCCAAGAA
Organism: Mycobacterium sp. D16R24; assembly: GCF_002013385.1. Classification (NCBI taxonomy): domain Bacteria; kingdom Bacillati; phylum Actinomycetota; class Actinomycetes; order Mycobacteriales; family Mycobacteriaceae; genus Mycobacterium; species Mycobacterium sp. D16R24. The sequence continues at coordinate 61,933 of NZ_MAEV01000021.1, forward strand.
ATCGGCGCGGTTCTTCAAGACCGGGCCTGGTGAGTACGGCGAGGGCGATGTCTTCGTCGGCGTTTCTGTACCCGATCAGCGCAAGCTTGCGCGGCGATTCCGTGGCATCGGACGCGACGCGGTGGTGCGGCTGCTGGCCAGTGAGGTGCACGAACACCGCCTGACCGGGTTGATCCTGGCAGTCTGGGAGTTCACGCACGCCGAAGGTGTCGAATGCGAAGCCTGGGTGCAGATGTACCTGCAGCAGGTCTGCCACGGCCGGGTGAACAACTGGGACCTGGTTGACTCCTCTGCTGAGCAGATCCTGGGGGAATGGCTTGTCGGCCAAGACTATTCGCTGTTGTTAGAGCTGGCGGCCGAAGATGACCTCTGGCGTCGGCGGGTTGGCATCATCGGAACCTCCGCCTTCACCAAACGCGGTGATGCGCAACCCCTTCTCGCGGTGGCGCCGCTGGTCATCGAGGACCGCCGGGACCTGATCCAGAAGGCTTACGGCTGGATGCTGCGCGAGGCCGGAAAGCGCTGTGGTGCCGAGGTACTCAGTGAATACCTGGATGTGCATGCCGCGGCCATGGGTCGCACGGCGCTCAGCTACGCCACGGAGCATCTCGATGCCCAGGCGCGCGCGGAGTATCGCGCGCGGCGCTAGTCCTTCCAGGTAGTGGCTACGGACCAGGTGGCGCGTGCTTTGAAGACTTGCTCACCCAGTTCGTTGACACCGACCGTGGGCACTGCCACCTCGATACCCACCAGCTTCCTCCCTGCTTTGTCGACGGTCGGAACGGTGACCGCCGAGCGGTGATCCCAATAGATCACTTGGTCGCCGTACTTTGTCGACGGTGCCGCCAGATGGGCGTACGCCGCTGTGATCGCCCATGGGCCTTTGGAGATCTGTGAGTCGACCGAAAGCTGAACGAGTTCAGCATCATTCACGAAAAGTTCAACGATATGACCCGGCGGGTCGCATTTGGCGAGCGTTCTATCGCAGTAGAGCAGCGGGCCTACCCGCACCAGGGTGCCGTGGGTGAAAGCACTGATCTCGGGCCGCTCGTCCGGGCCTTCTCTATGCTCGCGTAGCTGCCAGGCGATGAACCCCACCATCGCGGCAGCGGTCAACACCAAGACGGCGGCGAGCGCCGCCAGTTTTGCCTTCACGCGACTACCTTGCCACCCTCTTGTTCGGCCATCACCGGGCGGTTGCCGCCCAGGCCCGGAATCAAGGAGACGCCGCGGAAGCTGGCCAGTGTCTGCGCCAGGCCGAGGAGGAGTACCGCCGATATCACCGTGAACCCGACCCATAGGTCGGTGTAGATCATCACGCCTATCGCGCCACCGAGCACCCAGGACAGCTGCAACAGTGCCTCGGAACGCCCGAACGCCGATGCGCGGGATTCCTCGGGCAGGTCGTCCTGCAGGGAGGCATCCAGTGATGCCTTCGCGATGGCGCTGACCCCCGATGTCACCAGTGTCGCGAACACCACCACCGCCAGGACCCCGGCGAAGGCCGCCGCGAGCGCCACCACAGTGACCGCGCTGGCGCACCGCACCACGAGCAGGGCGGGGCGGCCGAGCTTGAGCCGGGCGCTGGTGGCATTGCCGGCGAAATTCCCGATACCGGCGGCGGCGCCGATCATGCCCAGCATTGCGAGCTGTTGGAAGCCGTGCGCATCATGGGATTTGGCGACGAAGGCCGGATAGAGGGTGAGGAAACCGACCATCACCTTGATGGTGCAGTTGCCCCACAACGCGGTGATGATGTTGCGGCCCAGCGGCTGGCGGATCTTGTCCTGCTGCTTGTGGGAGCGGCGGAGCAATATCGTTGGGTGTTCGCCGTCGTCGCCGTGGTAACCGAAGGTCGTAGGCACCTCACCGGCGGTCACCTCGACCCACTTCGGGATGCGCATGGACGCCCAGGCGCCCACCGCTGCGGCGGCCATGACGGCGAAAAGTGCTCCGGGCAATTGGAACAGCCGGGTGAACGAAAGCTCGAAGGCTCCGGCGATCGCACCGCCCACAATGGTCCCGCCGACCAAGCCGAAGGTGGTGAGCCGCGAGTTGACTCGAACCAGGTCGATTGTCGGAGGCAGCACACGCGGCGTGACGGCGCTCCGCAACACGCCAAAAGACTTGGACAGCACCAGCATTGACAGCGCGCACGGATACAGCACCCAGGGCGGGAAGCTGCCGCTGGCACCGTCGTAGTTGGCGATCATGATGACGGCGAGCGCGATGCGCAGCCCAAACGATGCGGCGAGCGCGGCCCGGCGCCCGTGTTGCAGACGGTCGAGCGCGGGACCTATCAGCGGGGCGATGACCGCGAACGGTGCGATGGTGATGAGCAGATACAGCGCCACCTTGCTTTTGGACTCGGCAGTGGCGGCGGCGAAGAAGAGTGTGTTCGCGAGAGCCACTGCCATCGCGGCATCCACCGCGAAATTGGCCATGACCGGATAGGTGAGTGCGGTCAGGCCCGATTTGTCGGCACCGTCGGCCGTCGCGGCCTTGTGGAACAGCCCGTACATCCGGGAGCCCATTTGACGGCTGCGCATCGCGGCGACCCGGGTGACCGTCAGCTTCTGCGGGATCTCCTGGTCGGGTGGGGGCTGCCGTCGCACCCGCTCCCGGCGTTCATCGCCGAGTGGCGGCAGATACCGGTTCGATGAGCCGCTCGCGCGACGAGGATCCCGCTTGGAGCCGCCCGTCGGATAGTTGGCCATACCGGGGTGGGAGTTGGCGTCGCGCGCATCCTGATTACGGCGACGAGATGGGGAGTCACTACCGGATTGGCGGTTCCCGAACCGCGCGTAGTCGTCCCGCACGCATCAATTGTCCCCCACGGTGAGAAGATGGTCAGCGATGGACATCACTATCTCCGGCCGCGACGCTCTTTACACCTGTATCGACCAGGCTCGTACAGCCATCGTCGAGTTCAGTGGGGAGACCGTGGGCAAGTACCTCGGGGCCTCCTCCGAGAGCACCGATCTGCACGCGTTGACCCACCGTTTCGAGGCTGAGCTGCCGGGGTACCGCGGATGGCGTTGGGAGGTGGTGATGGCCGCCCCACCGGGCGCGACCGCCGCCACCGTCAGTGAGGTGGTCCTTGTGCCGGGCACCGAGGCGCTGCGCGCGCCGACCTGGGTGCCCTGGGATCAGCGCATCCGGCCGGGCGACCTTGGCCCTGGCGATCTGCTCGCGCCGCCGCCCAATGACCCTCGATTGGTCCCCGGATATACCGATAGCGGTGATCCACAGGTCACCGAGACCGCGGGTGAAATCGGGTTGGGACGCAAGCAGGTGCTCAGTCTGGCCGGGCGCGTCGACGCCGCGCAGCGGTGGTTCGAGGGCAACTGGGGGCCGGATAACGAGATGGCACGTGCCACCCGTCGGGTGTGCCGGTCCTGCGGTTTCTACCTGCCACTGGCCGGGTCACTGGGTGTCGCGTTCGGGGCATGCGCCAACTCGATGGCGGCCGACGGCCGTGTCGTGCATATCGAGTACGGCTGCGGCGCTCATTCCGATACGCCGCAGCCGGTCAATTCCGCGATGCCGTTGTACGAGCCCTTTGACGACGGCGTTCTGGACCTAGCGGACTAGGCGTTTTCCGCCGCGTCCTTGATCTTCGACAGCGAGGTCCGCATCCCTTCGAGGATCACCACGTCGAACACCTCGGTCCCTCCGAACATCAGGTTCTGCAGGTTGGTGGAGATGGCCGACCGCTTCTCGCCCAGCACGCGGCGCTCGGTCACCCTGGTACCGCCGGTCGCGGTGGGCTCCAGGTCATAGCTCCACTCGCTCAGGTTGTCCTTGACGTGCCAGGCCAGGCGCCTGTTCGGCTCGACGGCGGTCAGCACGGCGCGTGTCGGCCACACCTTCCAACCTTTGCGGTTGTAGTTGATGACGTTGGTGCCCGCCTGGACAGGTCCGCGCACGAACATCTTGCGAGTCTGCGGGCTCCATCGGGGCATGTTGTCGAGGTCGGCGATCAGTCCCCATACCTTTTCCACGGGCGCATTGATCTCGACGGCGGTTTCCAGCAGTGATGCGTTGGGCATGAGTTTGCTCCTCTTTCCAGGGTGTTTACGGGTTTTTTGAGCTACAAGCCGGTTTGCGCACCGCGTGAACCACGCCGTGCCGCGCGCACTTGGAGCAGGACGATGGCGGTGCCCAGCGCGCCGGTACCGAGTCCGGCGAGTGTGATGGGACGCCAGCATTCGAACGCGGGAATGGTGAAGGCAAAGATGTTGGCGATGAGCCACAGCAGGGTGCCTACGACGACAACCGGCCACGGATTGAGCAGTGCGGCCGGAAGCGGGGGCAGTTGGGGCGCGGGGGTATCCACTAGATGCGCAGCATACGTGGGAAGAACTACATCGGGCTAGGTCCCTGTGAAAGCCCTGGACGTGCCGTAAGGTTTGGGCCGTGAGCGACCCCGATGCCCGGCTGGCCAGCGATCTGTCGCTTGTTGTCATCCGCCTGGCCCGGCATCTGCGCTTTCGTCGCGCGGATTCCCCGGTCTCGTTGACACAGTTGTCGGCATTGGCAACATTGCTCAACGAGGGTGCGATGACCCCGGGCGCGCTGGCTGCTCGCGAGCGTGTGCAGCCGCCGTCGATGACGCGGGTGATCGCCTCCTTGGCCGAGCTCGGGTTGGTGGAGCGTTCGGCGCATCCGACCGACGGCCGCCAGGTAGTTGTCTCGCTGTCGGAGGCAGGCGCAGACATTGTGCTGGCCGATCGCAGCGCCCGCGAGGAGTGGCTGCGCGAGCACCTGGACGATTTCACCCCGGATCAACGCGCGGTGCTGCGGCAGGCGACCGACCTGCTCTCGGCGCTGGTCAATGAAAACGGTTAGCTGACAATCTCGTTAGTCTCTAAAATGATCTACCGTGGCTGACCGCGGCGGGATATTCGTATCGTTGCGCACACGCAATTACCGGCTGTGGATCAGCGGCCAGATGGTCTCGCTCATCGGAACGTGGATGCAGCGAGTGGCGCAGGACTGGCTGGTCCTGGACCTCTCGCACGGCAACGCCTTCTTGCTGGGTGTGGTGATGGCGCTGCAATTCGGGCCGACGCTTTTGTTGTCGGTGTGGGGCGGGATGCTGGCCGATCGCTACGACAAGCGACGGATGCTCATGGTCACCCAGGCACTGATGGCGCTGTTCGCGTTGACGGTGGGTCTCTTACAGGTCACCGGGCTGGTCCGGATCTGGCATGTGATGGCGGTGGCCTTCGCGACGGGATGCGCCGCGGCGATCGAGGCGCCCACTCGGCAGTCCTTCACGATCGAGATGGTCGGCCCGGAGCACCTGCCTAACGCGGTCGGGCTCAATTCGATGGTGTTCAACCTCGCGGGCGTCATCGGGCCGGCGATCTCCGGTGTGCTGATCGGGCTGGTCGGCACGGGTTGGGTCTTCCTGCTGAACTTCGTCAGTTTCCTCGGTGTGGGAATCGCGCTGTGGCGGATGCAACCAGATGAGCTGCACCCCAGTGATCCGGTTCCTCGCGCCAAGGGGCAGCTGCGCCAGGGATTCTCCTACGTATGGCACCGGCGCGACTTGTTCATGATCATGCTGACGGTGTTCCTGGTCTCGACCTTCGGGCTGAACTTTTCACTGACGCTCGCGGTGTTGGCGCGCGAGACCTTCGGTCGTGGCGCGGAGTCATACGGGCTGCTGTCGACGGCTCTGGCGATCGGCACGCTGTTAGGTGCCACTCTGGCCGCCCGGCGCACCGAGAAGGTGCACATGAATTTGTTCTACAGTGCCGCAATGGCTTTCGGAGTATCCGAGGCTGTCGTCAGTGCGATGCCCTCCTACGTGTCGGTGGCCATCGCACTCATCCCGACGGGTCTGCTGGCGCTGACGTTCACCACATCGGCGATGAATATCATTCAGCTGTCCGTAGATTCGCAGCTGCGAGGAAGGGTGATGGGCATCTACATGGTGGCTTTCCTGGGTGGCACTCCGCTGGGTAGCCCGTTGGTGGGCTGGCTGGCCGATCTGCATGGCGGACGGATGCCGCTGCTGATCGGCGGGGTGGTATCGGTGGCCGCCGGGCTGACATGCGCGGTGTATCTGCGCCGTCATCCGTGTCCGGTTGTCGCCGAGGTGGTTCCGGTGGCCGGCCAGATACGTCCTGGACTCATTGCGCCTGCTCCGGTCGCAACCCCGGTGTGTGAACCGACGCCGCTGGCGAAGCGGGTCTAGATGCTGGTCATTGACGTAGACAACGCTGCCGACCCCCGTTTGGACAGCTTCCGCGATCTCAACAGTGTCGACCGCAGGCCAGATCTGCCCAGTGGCAAGGGGCTGGTGATCGCCGAGGGTGTGCTTGTTGTGCAGCGCATGGTCGCCTCGCGATTCGCCCCCTTCGCGCTTTTGGGTACCGACCGTCGATTGACTGAGCTCGCCGGCGATCTCGGCCCCGTCGATGTTCCGTATTACCGGGCGAGTGCGGAGGTCATGGCGGAGGTCGTCGGCTTTCATCTCAACCGGGGGGTGCTCGCCGCGGCGCGGCGCCCGGTGGAGTTGTCGGCGGCCGAACTGATGCAGAACGCACGCACGGTGGCGGTGCTGGAAGGTGTCAACGACCACGAGAATCTGGGCTCGATCTTCCGCAATGCCGCGGGAATGGGAGTGGACGCGGTGTTCTTCGGCAGTGGCTGCGCCGACCCGCTGTATCGGAGGGCGGTGCGGGTGTCGATGGGACACGCGCTGCTGGTGCCGTTCGCGCGCCTTCCGGAATGGCCGAAGTCGCTGTACCGGCTGCGGGACAATGGATTCCGACTGCTGGCGATGACGCCGGCCGGGGACTCGCGGGCGTTGGCCGATGCGATGCCGCCGTTACAGGGGGAGAAGGTGGCGCTGATGGTGGGTGCCGAGGGCCCGGGACTGACCGATGTCGCATTGCGTGCCAGCGATTTTCGAGTACGCATTCCCATGGCTAACGGCACTGACTCGCTGAATGTGGCCACCGCCGCCGCGTTGGCGTTCTATGAGCGCGCTAGGCTCGCGCCATGACCGGCGATCCCCAGCCTGCGCGAAGAGTGAATGGCCCGGCGGACGCCGACACCCCGTGGGCCGAGGGCATCGTCTCGGCGATGTGTGTGGCCGTGGTGGTCGCGGTGGGTGTGGTGGTGCTGAGTCTCGGTCTGGCCCATGTGCATCCGCTATGGGCGGTTCTGCTCAATATCGTTGCTGTGGGTGGTCTTTCGCCAACGTTGTGGGGTTGGCGGGAGCGTCCGGTGTTGCGATGGTTCGTGCTGGGCATCGCGATCGGGATCGCCGGCGGATGGGTGGCCGCCGTGGTGACCGCCCTGATCACCTAGGCCGCGACCTCGCTTAGCTCTGGCCGCTGGAGCGAACGCCGAGCAGCACGTCCTCCCATGTGGGCACGGCAGGCTTGCTTCGGCGTGAGCGCCGCGGTGCGGGCGCCGGCTGAACGTTGGTGTGCTCCTCGGTCGCCACGGGTTCCGGTTCGCGAACCGGTTCGGACTGCGGTGCGGAGCGCGCGTTGAACAACTCCGGCTCGGGCTCGGGGAGGAGTGGAGCTACCGGCGCGACGGGGCGCAGGCTGCGGGTGAACGTCGGGTCGATGAGTTCGCGCGCGGAATCGTCGAGCGCGGTCACCGTGCCGCCATGGGCTCCGGGAGTGAACCGGAAGTGCGCTTTGTTGTCCGACCGACCGGCCCGCCACAGCAGCTGCACGGTCCACCGGCCGTCCTCGACCTTCCAGGCGTCCCATTCAATGCCGTCGGGGTCGAGTCCCCGCGCGAACATCGCACCGGCGACGGTATCGGCGAGCGTGTTGACCGTGGGGCCATCATGGCGAACGGGATGGGCCGCAGTGGCCATCTCGGCTGCGCGCTGCCGTTCCAGCAATACCGGATGGGCGAACCGTTCGATCCGCGAGACATCGACTCCGGCAGAGGTGGCGACTTGCTGGACGGTGGCGCCGGCCCGGATCCGGGCCTGAATTTCCCGGGGTCGCAACGAGCTCTCCATTTCGATCTCGATCTGTCCCAGACGGGAAAGATCGCGCCGGGCGGCTGCGCGGAGTCTGTCGTCGGCGTCGATGACGAACTTGTCGGCGCCATTGGCGTCTTGGCAGACCACTCGCTTGCCGTCGGCCGACAGTCCGATGACTTTCAGTTCGCGCACGATGTCCTCCTCGCCCTGGACTGGATGCTCCAGTTCTCAGGACCTTAGTGCAGGTAGAGGGCCATTCTGTGGTGACACGCGGGGGTGGGGGCTACTTGCTTTTTCGGAAGGTTCGCGCTATGTGACGCGTGTGGCAGATGTTGTTTGCCGCTGGGGCGCGCGGCTTGGCGCCGATAACGCGAATCGAGTGCGAGCCTGGCGCGGGTTCTTGGCGTGATTTCCCGCGGGAGGTTCGCACTCGACAGCGCGCTAGACCAAAACTAGGTGCCCTATGGGCAGGTGACCTCTATTTCGAATGGCTTGTTGGTGGGCTGCATGGGGTTGGCCATGTCCACCGCGATGGCGGTGCCTTCGATGTGGTATTTCTTGCCGTCCTTGGTGGCCTTCGCGCTCGCTCCGGGGGTGCCTTCGGAGAATGCCAGCGACTGACCACTGAGGCTGCCCAGGCCCGCGGACTTCACCGTCGGTGAATCGCCCTCCGTCACCACAGCGCCAAAGCCCTGTGCGCCGCTGCCGATGACGATGTTGACGTTGCCGTTCGAGGCCTGGCAGACGACAGCACCTTCGATCTTCTGCTCCTTACCGTCGATGACGACCTTGGCGCTGCTGTTGGTCGCAACCGCGCCTGCGCCGTTACTGACGGTGGTGCCCTTGGTCTCGGATTTGTCCTTATCGCTCGAACAGCCGACCAGACCTGCGGCGATAATCGCCGCGCCGCCGATGGCGACCACAAGCCCACGCTTCATAGCGTTCTCCTTATATGTGATGAGGGGTGGAGCCGAACAGGACAAAGTATGGGTCGGTAACGGGGCGGGGTACGCGGAACGCCGGTATACCTACGTACCCAGATTTGAGATATCGATTCCGGCCGACAGCAGAATCACCACTACCACGGTCAGGGTGGTCAGTGCGATGGGTTTGCCGCCGTGGTGCCAGTGCTCCCGGGCTAGCGCGTGATGGCGCACCGTGCTGATCGCGACGACGCCGAGCATGACCCCGGTGGCGATCAATGACGCTCCCGCGGTCTGTTTGTGGATGAGTGCGTGGGTGATGAACACGGCGGCGGTTCCCGCGGCCGCCAACCCGGTGCGAAGCCAGGCCAGTGCCGTGCGCTCTCCGGCGCGGGTCTCGTGGGCAGCCCTCATCGATAGAAGACCGCGATCGATGCCAGGATCGCGACCAGCCCGATGCTGACGGCGAGCAGAGGTACCAGCAGGGTGCCCTTGAGTGGTTGGTCCCGGTCCATCCGGTCCTTGACGTCACGCCAATGCACATATGCGCCAACCGACACCACCATGGCAAGGGCTAGGCAGGACGCTGCCAGGACATGCCGGACTCCGGCGTGGTGAAACGGTTGAACGAGAGTCTGGACCGCGACACCGCCGGCGAGCAATCCAAGCGCGGTGCGGATCCATGAGAGGAACGTGCGTTCGTTGGCCAGGGTGAAGCGGTAGTCGATCTCGGGGTCTTCAGGCGGTTCCGTCACCCCGCCCAACTTACCGAGCACCGCGCCGGCGTCGGCGCTAGTTGAATTCTTAATATCTATCACTTTGAAAACGGCCGAATTGATATTGATAGGTAATACGGATGCATGAAGGTTTTAGCTTTGGGTGCCGTCGGCACCCAAGATCAGTGCGATAACGCACGCCAGGGCGATGAAGAGCCGCTTGTTCCGGCGATTCGAACGATGGAAGGAGATATCAAAACTATTGAATACTGCACGACCGTATATGAAACAATAGATTATGGGTGCGTGATCAGGTAAGGCGTGCGCTGGGGGTGGGCCGTGTCAGCGCGTATAGGAATGCGTGAATGCCGCGGGTTTGAAATACCTCGGACGGTCGGAAACCTCATGGTGTGGGATGTCCGGGAGCGCGAAGCCGCGCGGCGGTAACCCCTCACAGGAAACTCACAGTGGCGACCCAGTCGCGTCGTAGCAGGGGACACCATTGTCACTGATGTGACCAGTGTGATGCAGCCGATCGAGACCGCGACGGCACCGACCGCAGTACTCGCGACGACCCTCGACATCGTGATCCCCGTGTACAACGAGGAAAACGACCTGGAACCATGCGTGCGCCGCCTGCACGCGTTCCTGGCCAACGAGGTGCCGTACACGGCGCGCATCACCATCGCCGACAACGCCAGCACCGATCGCACCCTGCAGATCGCGCATCGGCTTGCCGATGAGCTTGGCGGTGTTGACGTGCTGCACCTGGAGGAGAAGGGCCGGGGGCGCGCTTTGGCCGCGGCGTGGCTGTCCTCGGACGCCGAGGTTGTCGCCTACTGCGATGTGGACCTGTCCACCGACCTCAACGCGCTGATGCCGCTTGTCGCACCACTGATCTCGGGCCACTCGGATGTCGCCTACGGGTCGCGGCTCAACCGCAACTCCCGTGTGGTCCGCGGCCCCAAACGCGAGTTCATCTCCCGCACCTACAACCTGATCCTGCACGCCTCGCTGCAGGTGAGGTTCTCCGATGCCCAGTGCGGCTTCAAGGCAATCCGTACCGACGTTGCGCGCCAACTACTTCCGCTTGTCGAGGACAAAGAATGGTTCTTCGATACAGAGCTGCTGGTACTGGCCGAGCGCGTCGGCCTGCGCATTCACGAGGTACCGGTCGACTGGGTGGATGACCCGGACAGCCGGGTCGACATCGTCGACACCGTGCGCAAGGACCTGCTCGGGATCTGGCGGTTGGGCAGGGCGCTGATGCTCGGCACCCTGCCGCTGGACGAGCTTCGCCACAGCCTCGGCCGTGAACCGCTCGTCGAGGGTGTGCCTCCAGGAATGGTCGGCCAGCTGGTGCGATTCGGGATCATCGGTGTGGCAAGCACATTGGCCTACGCGCTACTGTTCCTCGTCTTGCATGGGACGGTGGGGGATCAGGCCGCCAACTTCCTGGCGCTGCTCATCACCGCGGTGCTCAACACCTCTGCCAACAGGTTCTTCACCTTCGGGGTGCGGGGGCGGCGCAACGTTGCCAAGCACCAATTCCAGGGGCTTGTCATCTTCGGGATCGGGCTGGCCTTCACCAGTGGCTCGCTTGTCGCGATGCACCACCTCGTTCCGGACGCCTCCAAGCATCTGCTGCTGATCGTGCTGACCGTGGCCAACCTGGTCGCGACCCTGGTCCGGTTCGTCGGATTGCGTTGGGTGTTCAGAAGTGCGAACGCTCGATGATCCGCGAGCGGATCAGCGTTGGTCTTCTGCTGATCGGCACCGCGGCCGCATACCTGGTCAACCTCGGCACCAACGGCTGGGCCAACTCGTTTTATTCGGCTGCGGTGCAAGCGGGTTCGGTGTCGTGGAAGGCCGCGTTCTTCGGATCCTCCGACGCCGCCAACTCGATCACCGTTGATAAGCCCCCCGCCTCGCTATGGCTCATGGAACTTTCGGCGCGCATCTTCGGGCTCAGTAGTTGGAGCATTCTGGTGCCCCAGGTGCTTCTGGGTGTGGCGTCGGTTGGCCTGCTGTACCTGACCATCCGCCGGTATTTCGGCCACCGGGCCGGTCTGCTGGCCGGGCTGGTACTCGCGGTGACGCCGGTGGCGGTGCTGATGTTCCGGTTCAACAATCCGGACGCGCTGCTGGTCTTCCTGATGATCGCCGCGGTGTGGGCGACGTTACGCGCCATCGAGGATGGCCGCACCCGCTGGCTGCTTCTGGTCGGGGCGCTGGTCGGATTCGGTTTCCTGACCAAGCAGCTGCAGGTCCTGCTCGTCATCCCGCCTATCGCACTGACCTATCTGGTCGCCGGACCCGTGGGCGCCGGGAAGCGCCTGGTACAGCTCACCGGATCGGCCGCCGCGGCGGTAGTTTCGGCGGGATGGTGGATCGTCACGGTCGAGCTGTGGCCACCCGGCTCGCGCCCGTGGATCGGCGGATCGCCCGATAACTCGATCCTCGAGCTCACCCTCGGCTACAACGGGCTGGGCCGCATCAACGGTGATGAGAAGGGCAGTGCCTCGGGCCCGCGCGATGAGATGTATGGCTTTGGCGGCCACTTCGGCAGCGAACCCGGGATCGGCAGATTGTTCCAACCGGCCCTGGGTGGGCAGATTGCCTGGCTGCTCCCGACGGCACTGGTCCTGGCGGTGTTGGGATTGGTGCTGCTACGCAAGGAATCCCGGACGGACACGCGTCGGGCGGTGCTGCTTGTCTTCGGATTGTGGGTGCTCACCACGGGCGCCGTGTTCAGTTACATGCAGGGCATATTCCACCCCTACTACTCGGTGGCGCTGGCACCCGCCGTCGCCGCACTTGTGGGCGCGGGCGGATTCCTGGCCTGGCAGGAACGCGAAAAATCCTGGGTAAGAGCATCTTTGGCGGCCACTCTGGCGCTTACCGCAGTGCTGGCCTGGATTCTGCTGGGCCGGTCAGCGGAGTTCCAGCCGTGGCTGCGGTGGGCGATATTGGCCCTGGGGGCGATCGCACTTCTCGGCATCGTCCTGAACAGATATCCCAAGGCTGTCGTCGCCATCGCGCTCATGGTGGCGCTCGCCGGTCCTATCGCATATTCGGTCCAGACCATCGCGACGCCGCACAGCGGAGCGCTTCCCTCGGCCGGGCCCGAGGTCAAGGGAGGCGGTTTCCCGGACTTCCCGGATATGCCCGAGCGAGAGCATCGTCCCGAATTCGAGCGCGGTTCCCAACGCGGTGGCGGCCTGCTGGATGGAAGCGATCCGGGCCCCAATATTGTTGCAGCTCTGGAGGCTAACGCCGATCGCTATACCTGGGTGGCCGCCGCGGTGGGCTCCAACCAGGCGTCTGGTTACCAGCTTTCCACCGGCCGGCCCGTCATGCCCATCGGAGGATTCAACGGGACCGACCCGTCACCGACGCTGGCGCAGTTCCAGCAGTACGTGGCCGACGGTCAGATCCATTTCTTCTTAGATGGGGGGCGCGCTAACCACGGCGGCGAGGGATTCGGCGCCCCCGGCAGTGAGACCTCGAAGTCCATTCGCGAGTGGGTGCAAAAGACCTTCGCCAAGCAGACCATTGACGACGTCGATATCTATGACCTGACGGCGCGGTGACTCCTGTCGAATGGGAACCTGCTTGCCTCGCGAGCCCACTCGAGGCAGGAAAATACTGAGTCAGAGGCGCTCGACGACCCAATCGATGCACTGCGTCAGCTTCGAGATGTCCTCGGGATCGATGGCAGCGAACATCGCCACCCGCAGCTGGTTGCGGCCCAGCTTGCGGTACGGCTCGGTGTCCACAACACCATTGGCGCGCAACACCTTCGCAACGGCTGCCGCGTCCACGTCGTCGTTGAAGTCGATGGTGCCCACCACCTGCGAACGCTGCGCCGGGTCCGCCACGAAGGGTGTGGTGTACGCCGTCGCCTCGGCCCAGGAGTACAGCCGCGATGCCGAATCGGCGGTCCGCTTGGTGGCCCAGCCCAGACCGCCATTGCTCAGCAGCCAATCGATCTGATCGGCCAGCAGCAGCAGCGTTCCGATGGCGGGGGTGTTGTAGGTCTGGTTCTTGAGGCTGTTCTCCACCGCGATGGGCAGAGACAGGATGTCCGGCACCCAGCGTCCGCTGCCGCCGATTTCCTCCACGCGCTCCAGCGCGGCCGGGCTCATGACCGCAAGCCACAGCCCGCCGTCGCCGGCGAAATTCTTCTGCGGCGCGAAGTAGTAGGCGTCTGCCTCGGTGACATCCACCGGCAGGCCACCGGCACCGGAGGTGGCATCGATGAGCACCAGCGCGTTCTCGGAGCCGGCCGGACGCTGCACCGGAACCATGACTCCGGTCGACGTCTCGTTATGGGCCCAGGCGATCACATCGGCTGACGGATCCGAGACGGGCGCGGGCGCGCCACCGGGATCGGCGGTCACCTTGATCGGATCTCCGACGAAGGGGTTCTTGGCCACGCAGGAGGCGAACTTGGAGCTGAACTCGCCGAAGGTCAAGTGCAGCGACTTCTCGCGGATCAGGCCGAAGGCGGCGGCATCCCAGAACAGGGTGGAGCCGCCGTTGCCGAGAATGACCTCGTAACCGTCGGGTGCGGAGAAGAGCTCCTTGAGCCCCTCGCGGACGCGACCCACCAGGTTCTTGACCGGCGCTTGCCGATGCGAAGTACCGAAGAGGGAGGCTCCGGCGGTCACGAGCGATTGCAGCTGCTCGGGCCGCACTTTGGAGGGGCCACAGCCGAAACGTCCGTCGGCGGGTAGGAGGTCAGCGGGGATGGTCAATTCAGCCACGACTACCAGCCTAAACGGTGGCCCAGTGAGACCTGTATCACACAAAACAATGCGTGCAGAGAACGTCACATGGGACGTTTCGTCCCAAACCTAGATAGGGGCTTCTCGCCCTGTCTACACTCGCCCAGAGCTTGTAGACTTCCAAGTAGCCCCAGAACGTAAAAGTTTGCAGGTCCGTTACCGCGTCTTTGGACGAATCAAAGGAGATAAGCCATGTCGCTCCGCGAGAAGCTCCGCGCGAAGAAGGAAGTACGCGCCGACGCGAGCTACGTCCAGGTGCTCGAGACCCTGTCGCACGGCTCCACGAACCGGAACTTCGATCCCTTCATCGATATCGACTGGGATAACCCGGAGTATGCCGTCGTCCCCAATGATCCGCGCTGGGTTCTCCCGCACCGGACCGATCCGTTCGGCCGGCACCCGTGGTACCAGGCGCAGCCGCTGGAGAAGCAGATCGAGATCGGCATGTGGCGTCAGGCCAACGTCGCCAAGGTCGGTCTGCACTTCGAGAGCATCCTGATCCGCGGCCTGATCCAGTACGCGTTCAGCGTCCCCAATGGCTCACCGGAGTTTCGGTACCTCAACCACGAGTCCATCGAAGAGTGCAACCACACCCTGATGTTCCAGGAGATGGTCAATCGTCTCGGTGTCGACGTGCCGGGTATGCCGCGCCTGCTGCGCTGGCTGTCCCCGTTCGTTCCGCTGGCCTCCACGCCGTTCCCGGAGATGTTCTTCGTGGGTGTGCTCGCCGGTGAAGAGCCCATCGACCACACGCAGAAGAACGTGCTGCGCGAGGGCGACAATCTGCACCCGATCATGAAGCGCGTCATGGAGATCCACGTGGCCGAGGAGGCCCGGCACATCTCGTTCGCGCATGAGTACCTGCGCAAGCGCGTTCCGGCCATGCACTGGTTCAACCGGTTTGTGTTGTCGATTGCCACCCCGATCACCATGCGGGTGCTGATGGGCGCCATCATGACGCCGCCGCGCAGCTTCGCCAAGAGATTCGACGTCCCGCAAGAGGTGATGAAGGAGATCTTCTGGAAGAGCCCGGCCTCGCGGCAGACCATGAGTGAGGTCTTCTCCGACGTCCGTATGCTGGTCAGGGAGACCGGGATGATGAACCCGGTGGCCAAGCTGGTGTGGCGAGTGCTGCACATCGATGGCCGTGCCGCCCGCTACCGCAGCGAGCCGCAGCGCGGTCCGCTGGTGAACTACTCGGCTTCCGAAGCCGCAGTGACTGATTCGCACAGCGCTGTTCCCGCCTGATGCCGCACGTCGTTACCCAGGCGTGCTGTAACGAGGGGTCCTGCGTTTACGCATGCCCGGTGAACTGCATCCACCCCACGCCTGACGAACCGGATTTCCTCAAGGCGGAGATGTTGCACATCGACGCCTCCGCGTGTGTCGACTGTGGTGCTTGCGTTGCCGCCTGCCCAGTGGATGCCATCAAGCCGGATTCGGTTCTCAAGGAAGAGCAGCTGCCCTTCCTGCGGATCAACTCCGAGTTCTATCCGCGGGAAATCCCCCGCGCCAGTTTGGCTCCGGTCATTCAGGCGCCGCCGGTCCGCACGACCGGCCGTGCGCTGAAGGTGGCGATCGTCGGCTCCGGTCCAGCGGCGATGTACGCCGCCGACGAGCTGCTGACCCAGCCGCACGTGAAGGTCAACATGTTCGAACGGCTGCCCGCCCCATATGGTTTGGTGCGTGCCGGGGTGGCTCCCGACCACCAGCAGACCAAGCGGGTGACGAAGCTTTTTGACACGATGGCCGCCCAGCCCAACTTCGAGTTCTTCCTGAATGTCGAGGTGGGTAAGGACATCACCCACGAGGAGCTGTTGGCGCATCACCATGCGGTGATCTACTCCGTCGGTGCGTCCTCGGATCGCCGCCTCAACATCCCAGGCATTGAGTTGCCCGGCAACGCCACCGCTACCGAGGTGGTCGCGTGGATCAACGCGCACCCCGACTACACAGATTTCCGGGTGAACCTCGATCACCAGCGCGCCGTTGTCATCGGTAACGGAAACGTGGCCTTGGACGTCGCCCGGGTGCTCACCGGAGACACCGATCGCCTTGCGCGCACGGATATTTCGGATACCGCGCTGACCGCGTTGCGCAGTAGCAAGCTGCGTGAGGTAGTCATCGTCGGGCGGCGCGGTCCCGAGCATTCGGCGTTTACCCTGCCCGAGCTGCTCGGTCTCGTTGGCCTCCCTGATATGACGGTGGTCATCGATCAGGAAACAGCGGACCTCGTCAACGAGGCGCTGCAGACGCACCTGGAGCCGTTGACGCGGCAGAAGCTGGAAGTGCTCAGCACCTGCCCGCGTGAGGCGCGGGAGCCTGGCGGCAAGACCATCCGCTTCGCGTACAACCGCACCCCCATCAAGGTGCTCGGGGACGGGCGCGCGGAAGGCATCGAGTTCCAGCACGGTGACGCGACGGACACCATCGAAGCCGGTCTGGTGCTTACCTCGATCGGCTATCGCGGTGTCCCGATGCCCGACGTGCCGTTCGACAACCAGCGTGCGATCATCCCGAACGAGCAAGGGCGCGTGACGGATCCGGACACCGGCAAGGCGCATCCCGGCACCTATGTGGCGGGATGGATCAAGCGCGGTCCGACCGGATTCATCGGGACCAACAAGTCCTGCTCGCAGCAGACAATCACCTCGCTGGTCGAGGACTACAACCACGGGCTGCTCGCCGATCCGGCACACCGGCTCTCGGGTCTGTCTAAGCTGATTCAGCGGCGCCAGCCAGCCATCGTTGGCCACGATGGCTGGCTGGCGATCGATCGTGCGGAGATTGCGCGCGGTAAGGGTGAAGGCCGTCCGCGTGACAAGTTTGTCTCGGTGCCCGAGATGCTCCGCGTTGCCGCGAATGCCCCACAGCCACCGTTGTGGCGCAAGGTAATTCGCGGGTCGGCGTTGGAAGACTTGCTGCGATAGCGGTTGTTCGGCGTTAGTCGACGCCGCCCGCGGCGTACTTCTTGAGGTCTTCGGGGTTGACGATCTTGACTGGTTGACCCAATGACCATAGGTGTCCGAACGGATCCTTGATGACACCGAAGCGGTCGCCCCAGAACTGGTCTTCGAGCGGCATCTCGATGCTCGCCCCGGCGTCGACGGCGCGACTGAACCAGTCGTCGACATTGGGCACCGTGAGGTGAATGGTCACCGGAGTACCGCCGAGCGCGGTGGGGGTGCTGGATTTGCCGTCGTTGTACTCGGGGAAGTCGTCGTTCATCATGATCGTCGTGCCGTTGATCTTCACGGCGGCGTGCATCACTTTGCCGTCGGGAGTCTCCAGCAAGCCAAGCTCTTCGGCGCCAAAAGCCTTCTTATAGAACTCGATCGCTGCGCGTGAGTCCTCGACGATGATGTATGGGGAAACAGAGGGCACTACGGGAGGTACTTCGGAGGTCATGTGACCCACCCAACCACCTCACGCGTAGTGACGCTAGGGCTTCGGGTTAAGCACCCACCCGAGAGCGCAGAAGCCCGAATCCTTCCACGGACTCGATGGAGCGCGGCCCCGGTCCGACATAGAGCGCGGCAGGACGCACCAGCTTGTCGAGACGCTTCTGCTCCATGATGTGTGCGCTCCAGCCCGCGCTGCGGGCACAGGTGAACATTGCCGGCATCATGCGGGTCGGTACCTGCGCGAAGTCCAGAATGACCGCTGCCCAGAACTCGACATTGGTTTCGATGACGCGATCCGGGCGACGTTCCCGCAGCTCGGAGAGGGCGGCTTGTTCGACGGCGGCCGCCACCTCGTAGCGCGCGGCGCCGAGACGCTTGGCCGTGCTGCGCAGCACGCGCGCACGCGGATCCTCGGCGCGGTACACCCGGTGGCCGAAGCCCATGAGCTTTTCGCGGCGGTCCAGAATGCCTTTGATGACGCCGCGGGCGTCACCCGTCTTTTCGGCCTGTTCGATCATCGGCAGCACGCGGGCAGGTGCGCCACCGTGCAGCGGGCCGCTCATCGCACCCACCGCACCCGAGAGTGCGGCAGCCACATCGGCGCCGGTGGAGGCGATGACCCGGGCGGTGAACGTGGAGGCGTTCATGCCGTGTTCGGCGGCCGACACCCAGTAGGCGTCGATGGCCTCGACATGCTTGGGGTCTGGCTCGCCCTGCCAGCGAGTCATGAAACGTGATGTGACAGTGGAACATTCGTCGATGACCTTTTGCGGCACGGCGGGCAGGGCGCTGCCCCGCGCGGACTGGGCGACATACGAGAGCGCCATTACCGAGGCGCGGGCCAGCTGATGGCGAGCGATGGAATCCTCGGTGTCCAACAGCGGCTCGAAGCCCCAGATGGGTGCGAGCATGGCGAGTCCGGCCTGTACATCGACGCGGACATCCCCGGTGTGCACCGGGATGGGGAAGGGCTCGGCGGGCGGGAGTCCCTGGCCGAACTTGCCGTCGACCAACAGGGCCCACACATCACCGAAAGTCACCCGTTGGGCGACCAGATCGTCGATGTCGACGCCGCGGTAGCGCAGGGCCCCGCCATCCTTATCGGGCTCGGCGATCTCGGTGGCGAAGGCGGTAACGCCCTCCAGCCCAGGTGCGAAATCCGCTGGTAGCGGCGCTGCAACCGTCATGATTCTCGACTCCCTACCTGTGGGTAACAACTCGGTAAAGGCGATTCTTGCACCCACAATTAAGGGTGATTCTTAGTTCGGTCGATCTCTCTTAAGTGCCCGCCTGTAGCGTGCTTTTCGTGACCGAATGGCTGCGCTCGGACTACCGTCCCGGAGAAAAGGACGGCAGTGGCGATCTGGATGTTGACTGGCTTGCCGATGGCTGGCTTCCCTTGCTACACAAATGGTTTGACCTCGCGGTGTCCTCGGGCATCCCTGAACCGAACGCGATGGTGCTCGCTACTGTCGACAACGGCCGCCCGGTGACGCGCACGGTGCTGTGCAAGGGCTTCGACTCCGCGGGTGTGACGTTCTTCTCAAACTACGACTCCGCCAAGGGGCGCCAGCTCGACCACGCGCCGTATGCCAGTGTCACCTTCCCCTGGTACGCGCTGGGGCGGCAGGTCCACGTGCGTGGCGCGGTGACAAAGGTCGATCCGGCCCAGACCGCCAACTATTGGACCAACCGTCCGCGCGGATCGCAGCTGGGTGCCTGGGCGTCTCAACAGTCCGCGCCCATCGCGTCACGAGAGGCGCTGTTGGCTCAGCTCGATGACGTCACCGCTCGGTTCGCCGAGGTGGAGTCGGTGCCGGTACCGCCGAACTGGGGTGGTTATGTGATCGCTCCCGACACGGTGGAGTTCTGGCAGGGCCGTGAGAACCGCGTTCACAACCGGATTGTCCTGCAAGACGGACGGATTGAGCGGCTGCAGCCCTGACACCTATGTGGATCACCCTGCTAGTGATGGCCATTGCCGTCAGCTTCGAGCCCTTCCGGCTGGGTATGACGGTGCTGATGTTGAGTCGGCCACGCCCACAGCTGCAACTGCTGGCGTTCCTGTGCGGTGGTTTCGTGATGGGAATGGTGGTGGGGCTGGCGGTGCTGTTCGCCTTCCGGCACGTCTCCACTGGATCGGCGCAGTTCACGTTGCCGCGGGTGCAGGTCGGTATCGGGGTGGCGGCGCTGCTGGTCGCCGCGTTACTGGCCTCGCGTGTGCGGGGTCCTGCCTCCAACGCGCAGCTGGACAAGGTCACCGGGCGTATCCAGTCCATCGCGACCGGCGGCTCGCTGTGGGTGGCCGCCGTCGCGGGGTTGGGCATCGCGCTGCCCTCGGTGGACTTCCTGGCCGCGCTTGCCGTGATCGTGGCCTCGGGCGCTCCACCAGCCACGCAGGTCAGCGCGCTGCTGATGTTCAACGTCATCGCCTTCGCGCTGATCGAAGTGCCGTTGTTGGCTCATCTTGCCGCGCCGGAGCGGACGGCCGAGGCGATGGCACGGCTGAACAGCTGGATACAGTCCAACCGGCGGCGCAACATCGCGCTGGTCTTGGCCTTGGTCGGATGCGTGTTGCTCTCGGTCGGGATTGCCGGCATCTGACGGCGTTCTACCCAACGAGGTCAGGCAACCCCGACGCGAGCGTCCGCGTCTAACCGGGTGAACTGGTCCTGGAGATACTGCTCGACACAGGCCGCGCGCCGGATCTTGCCGCTTGTCGTGGTGGGAAGTGACCCGGGCGGTACGAGAACGAGATCTCCGACATTCACGCCGTGCTCATTGGATATTGCCGAGGTGACCTCGCTCTTGATCTCCTCGAGCCAGTGCGTCGCCGCGTCGCCGGAATTGCCGCGCTTCTTGAGCTCGATGACGGTCACCAGCTTCTCGGTGCTGTCGAACGGGACCGATATCGCGGCGACTCGGCCACGCGTGATCTCTTGAACCGTGGCCTCGATGTCCTCGGGGTAGTAGTTACGCCCACGAATGATCAGCAGGTCCTTGATGCGGCCGACGATGAACAGCTCACCCTCGGAGATGAACCCGAGGTCACCGGTTCTCAACCAGGGCCCGTCCGGGGTGCCCGGCGACGGGTCGAGCACCGTCGCCCCGAAGCATCGCTGCTCCTCGGGTGACTTGCGCCAATAGCCGTAGGCGACATTTTCGCCGTGCACCCAGATCTCGCCGACCACGTCCGGTGCGCACTCCCGGTGGGTGTCGCTGTCGATGATCCGCACGGTGGGGGACTGCGGCACGTGGTATTTGACCAGTGCCGTGCCTGTCCCGGCCGGGCAACGCTGAACGCGGCCCGCGGACAGCTCTTCGACGTCGAAATGAGTCGCCGGCGTTGCCTCGCTCCATGTTCCGGAGGCCACGAAGACCGTTGCCTCCGCCAGCCCATAGGAGGGACGCATCATGCTGTCCTGGAAATTGAAGTGCGCGAACCGATCCACGAAGCGTCGCAGGGTGGCCTGCTCGACGCGTTCGGCGCCGCTGATGATGCCGAGCACCCCACCGAGGTCGAGCCCGGCCAGGTCGCTGTCGGTGGTCTTGCGGGCCGCCAGATCAAAGGCGAAGTTGGGCGCCGAGGAGAACGGATGGGGATTCTCAGCGAGCGCTCGCATCCACCGGGCGGGGTTTTCCAAGAAGGCCATCGGACTGGTCAACTGGGCGTGAAAGCCGCCCAGGATGGGCGCACAGACGCCCAGCACCAAACCCATGTCGTGGTAGAAGGGCAACCACGACACGATCGTGACATCAGACGGGATTTTGACCCCGGCGTCCGCGAAAAGGCTGCGCATCAATTGCTCGAAGTTCACCTGGAGATTGCGATGTGAAAGCTCGACTCCAGTCGGCGTTCGGGTCGAACCCGAGCTGTACTGCAAGTATGCGATGTCCGGCATGTCGGCCGGCACGATGCTCGGCCCGCCGTCGATATCGAGCCGCAACGCGTCGATGGCAATGATCTTGGGGGCGATCTCCAGGCGCGACTCATCGACGTAATCGCCGACGTCGCCGGCGACCGCCGATGTCGTGAGCACCACCGAGGGCGACGTGTCGTCGAAGACGGCACTCACTCGATCAAGACTTGAGCCGCGGTGCGGCAGCGGGAGCGGCACCGCGATCAGCCCGGCCTGCATGGAACCGAGGAAGGCCAGGATGTATTCGAGGCCCTGTGGAGCCAGGATCAGGGCCCTGTCGCCGACCGCCGCGTGCTGGCTTAGCTCGCGGGCCACATTGAAGGTGCGGCGTGACAACTGCGACCACGTGAGGCTTTCGGCAACACCAGCCGGGTTGTGGGTGTAGTCGGTGAAGGTGAACGCGAGGTCATCCGGCCGCAGGCTGGCACGTCCGTGCAGCATCGAGAGGATGGATGACTGGGTCGAAGGTGTCATGTGTTTGTCCGTACTTAATTGGGAGGGGTCGAGCGGGTGCCGTTGTCTAGCACGGCCAGGGCGCCGCTGGTGATCTGTGAAATCGGATCGGAGCCGCCGCCGAACGTCGCCTGATTGGCCGGCGCGGTGACTTTTGCGGGATCGAAGCCGCGCACCGGATCCACAGTGATCGGTGCCGTTGCCGGGTCATCGTTACGTGAGTAGCCCGCATCGACCCGCGGTTGCAGGATCGCGTCGAGCCTGTTCAGCGTTTCCTCCGGCACCCCGAGATACTTGAAGCCCAGCACTAGGGGAAGGTGTTGCTCGGGGATGAAGTAGGTCGTTGTCGACCCTCCCCGGGAGTTGAACTCTGTCCTGATGTTCTGCGCCGGAACCATTTCCGGGTTGGTGAAGGCAATCGCGGTGTGACCGGTGGCCAGACCCGCGATGGCGTTGGCGACCGCAAACAGGTTGTCCGGCCGGTCGGGCCAGTCCGCGATGCTGTCGTAGGCGGAGATGAACTGATCGGTGTGGTACTGACTTTCCACCGGCGCCGGTACGGGGTAGTCCATGAACGGCACGACGGAGCCGACGGGGAAGTTCTGCGTCAGGAAGCTCTCGCTGAAGGGGCTTTTCGCGATCGGGTCGCCGAACGTCGCGAAGGTCAGTGAATCCGGCGCCGGTGCGGTCGGATCGGTTGCCAACGCCGATTTGACGGCGTTGAGCACGAGCGCTCCCTCGGACAACCCCATCGCAGTTCCGGGACCGCCGGTGCGAATGGCGTTTTCGAGGTTGGGTTCTCCGATGTCGATCGACTCGCCGATGCTGGGACCATCCAGACCCAAGCCGGGCATGATCTTTTCCCCCACCGGACCGATTCCGGGGAACAGGCGCTCCAGAGTGTGGCCCTGCACCTGTCCCGCCGGGTACCAGATGTTTGCCCGCTTCATGCCTGGGAACCAGTCCTTGCCGGTCATCCGGATGTACTCGTCATAGGGGATACCGAGGACATGCGCGCCACCCAGGGCGTATGCGGTCCGGTCCGGCGACGCCGGAGCGGCCATCGGTACCCCGCTAGCCGAAATCCCGGGAATGGGTGGACCCGGAACCTGTGGGTCATCGGCCACCGCGGACGGGATGCCGAAACAGCCTGTCATGCTGGCGACTACCAGCAGGGCCGCTCCTGCGAGGAGGTCTTTCATCCGTGCTCCTGACCGCTCGGCTTCATTTCAGTCTCACATACATTTCGCGCGCTAGCTGCCCGCCTGCGTCGCCGGTTCGGAGGGTGGCGGTGACGTCACCGACGGTCTCCGACGCTTACTGGCCTGGGACGGCCACCAGTTGGCCCAGCCCACCAATGCCGCGATGGCGGGCACCGTGATGGTCCGAACGACGAACGTATCCAGCAGGATTCCCACGCCGATCACGAAGCCGCCCTGGACCACGATTCCAATGCTAGAGAAGAGCAGGCCGCCCACCGACGCAGCGAAGATCAGCCCGGCCGCCGTGATGACACCACCTGTGGAGTTCAGGGCACGGATGATGCCGTAGCGCACGCTGTTCGTGGACTCGTCGCGCATTCGCGATACGAACAGCATGTTGTAGTCCGCGCCCACCGCGACCAGCACCACGAAAGCCAAGGGCGGCACGGTCCAGTGCAACTGCTCGCCGAGCAGGAACTGGAATGTCAACACGCCGATCCCGATGGCCGCGAAGTACGAAAGCACTACCGAACCGACGAGATACAGCGGTGCGACGATCGCCCGCAGCAACACGATCAATGTCAGCAGGACGACGATCAGGGTCGCCGCGATGATGAACTGGATGTCGTGCTGGTAGTAGTCGCGCGTGTCGCGCAGCGCGGTCGGGAACCCGCCCATCGATATCGTGGCGTCGGCCAGCGTGGTGTTGGGCTGCGCGCCCTTGGCGACATCACTGATCTGGTTGACCTGGTCCATCGCCTCGGGACTGAACGGGTTGAGTTTCGTCTGAACTAAGTACCGCACCGAATGGCCGTCCGGCGAAATGAACGCCTTGGCGGCCCTCTGGAAATCTGGATTACTCAGCACCTCGGCCGGGATGTTGAAGCCCGCCTGTGATGGGTCCGCGGCGTTGGTCTTCATCGTCAGCAGGAATGACGACGCCTGGTTGAGGCCGTTGACGATCACCTTGATCTGCCCGACGAGTTGATCCACACCTCCAGCCACCTGCTGGCTGCCGCCGGCCAGCCGGTCGGCGCCCTGCCGTAACTGGTTGAGTCCGGCCTGCGGGCCGCCGGGCTTATCCAGGCCCATGGCCTGCAGCCCGTTCATGACGCTCAGAAGTGAAGTGTTCAGCTTGGTCACCGTCGCTGAGAGGGTTGCCTTGTTGCCCTGGGAGTTTCCGAGTTGATGAGCGAGCTGATTGATTTCGTCGAGGCGTCCGCTGTTGCGCTCGCCGACCAGCCGCTCGAACTGGCCGCGGGTGGTGGCGCAGGAGACATCGGCATCGCAGACCGGGTTGGCCTGTAGTGCGTTCAAGACCGGGTTGATCCAGGCGAACATGTCCTTCGCGGCGGAGAAGTTCCACCCCATGTCGTTGGCGAGCGCATTGATGGCGTCGACGAGCTTGGCGGCATTGTCCACGTTCCGCACCAGCTCGTCGCCGCCGGATTTGGTCTTCAGCGAGGCCGACGCGTCGAGCAGACTCTGCAGACCGGGGACGATCTTGTTGAGCTGGGTGCGCAGGTCGCCGAGGCTGCCGGCCAGGGTGTTGGCCCCGGAGGTGAGGCGATTCAGGTCGCTGCTGCGCTGACTGATCTGGTTGGAGCCGTCGGCCAGCCGGGTTCCGACGAGCCCCGCCTGATAGGTGGCCCTGAACTCCGGCGGTACCTCGCCCAGTGGGCGGGTGACGCCGCTAACCAGTCCCACCTCCGGCAGCTGGGCGATACGAGAAGCCATCTGTTCCAGGTCGGCGAGGGCCTGCGGGGTGCGCAGGTCACGCGGTGACTGGATGAGGATGTACTCGGGAATGGATTGGCTGAGAGGGAAGTGGCGCTCCAGCGCGGCGTACCCGACAGAACTCGGCGCCGACGGCGACACGGCCTTGCGGTCGTCATAGTTGTAGCGCGCGAGCAGGGCGCAGCTTCCCAGCAGGGCCAAAACCAGCACACTGGCGACCAGGTGGGGAATGGGCCGGCGCACGATGCGAATGCCGGACCGCCGCCAGAACTGGGCAGTGAGCTCGCGCCGTGGCCTGACCCAGCCGCGGGGCCCGGCGAGCACCAGGATCGCGGGCAGCAGGGTCATTCCGGACAGGTAGGCGACGCCGATCCCGATCGCCGACGAGATTCCGACCGTCTGGAAGACGCCCATCTTGGCGAAGCTCAGGAGCAGGAAGGTGATGCCCACCGTCGTGGCGGACGCGGTGATCACCTTTCCGATAGACATCATCGCGGCCCTGACCGCCTGGTCGTAGGTTTTGCCCGACCGCAGATAGTCGTGATAGCGACTGATGAGGAATACCGCGTAGTCCGTGCCGGCGCCGGCCAGGATCGCGCTCAGGAACACGATGGACTGGTTCGAGACGCCCGCGCCGGTCAGATGCGAGTAGGCCGCCACGACGGACTGCGCGATCACCAGTGACGACCCGATCGTCACCAACGGAAGCATCATGGTCAACGCGCTGCGATAGACCAGGAGCAGCACCGCGAGCACCAGGATGGCGATCGCGAGCTCGATCGGCAGACGATCCTGCTCGCCCGCGACGGTGAGGTCGGCGACAGTGGCCGCGGGACCGGTGATGTGCACGGTGGTCGGACTGCCGTCGATGCTGTGCTGGATGAGGCCGGTCACCCGGTTGTAGGAGTCGAAGGCCCTGGGCGTGCCCAACTCGCCCGCGAGGCCAATCGGCAGAACCCAGGTCTTGTTGTCCTGACTCGTCAGGAACTTCCGCAGTTCGGGCGTGCCGATGAAGTCCTGTACCGACACGACGTTCGTCAGGTCGTGCCGTACCGCGTCCACCACCTTGCGGTAGGTCGCCGCGTCGTCGGCCCCCAGTCCGTTCTCGTTGATGAACACGACCAGGAGGAGATCGTCGTTGCTCGATTCGTGGAACGCCTCGGTCATCTTCTTGGCGGCAACACTCGACGGAGCGTCGGCAGGCAGGATGGCGAGCGGATGCTTCTCCGCCATCTCGGTCAGTGAGGGGAAGGTCAATGGCAGAGCGATGGCCAGCGCGACCCAGGCGCCGATCACCGCCCACGGCCATCGCACCACGAAATCGGCTAGCCGCCGCATATCTTCCTCACCCTCACTCTGATGTTGCTCAAGCTACGCGACGCGTCCCCAGTGCCCGCTGTCAGCGACCCGCACGCACACCGACTTCATCGCCTCCATGTAGCGCAGAGATGACTTCTCGGCGATGGGGTTGTCGGGGTGCATGATCGCCATCGCAGTGCCCTCCCCGTAGCGGAATATGTAGATGGTCAGCTGATAGGAGAAGCGGCCGTCCGGATAGATTCCGATGTTGTCGGCAAGGCCCAGCTCGCCCGCCGCGAGAATGGCGTTGAGCGGAGCCGCACCCCCGTGGAAGAAGTTCGATACCGGAAAGTTCGGTTCCGGCCATTTCAGCCACGGTGCCAATTCCAGTACCCGGTAATACGGCACCCGGGACATGTCCAGACTCGAATCGAAGGCGGTCTGCGCGGCGTATGCGGCATCGTTGAACGAGGTTGCCGCGATCGGAACGGTGATCGGGATCAGGCCGGTAAACCAGCCTTGCGTCATAAAGTTGTCGCTAGCTGTACGGGAATCCCTCGGCGTCAGACCGTAATACGTCAGTGCCCCGGTGAATTCGTGCTCAACCAGACCGAGGCAGGCGAACAAGCCACCGACAAACCGTGAGCCGGCAGTCGAGCAGGCGGAGTCGAATCGATCGGTCTGCTCCGGGCTCATCAGAGACAGGGACGTCATGGTGCTGTTGGTTGCTTCCGACGGATTACCCAGTGGAAGCGGGAACTCGGGGAAGGTTCCATTGTTGTTCTCGGCAAAGTCAATCCACGCGCGCACCCCGGGGGAGTCCAGGGTCAATGCGGAGGTGAACTCGCGCTCGCGAGTGCAGAAGTCGTCAAAGCTGCCGGGATCGGGAAGCGTGAGAGGCTGGCCGCCTCCGCTCAACGCCGAGTACATTCCGTTGGCTTCCATCATGGTGGTGCCGATCAACGTCGCGTCGCCGTGCACGTGATCCATGGCGGCGAAGAACGTAAAGTGGTTCTCGCTCTGGATGATTCCAAAGGTGAAGCATCCCCATTCCAGTGGACTCGGTATATCGGTGACGTGGCTGCGTATTTCATCGACCGTCATATGCCCTTGCGTTACAGGCGCGAACTCGATCTCGCCTGGATCGCTGATGGAGTGCCTGATGAACTCCCCGTCGTCGGTGCGCTCGAACCAGCTGCGGAAGGTGTCGTGCCTACGCAGGTATGCGTTGAGGGCATGGTCCATCGCGGAGATATCGCACTGGCCCGCAACATCGCAGCTGGCGATAATTTGGCGGGAGAAGTTTAGGCCAGCTGCGTTCCGTTCGTAGTAGTTTCGCAGATGTTGACTCTGCATGTAGCTGACTGGCACCAAACTCACAGGTGCTTGCCGGGCCTTGTCCGCCGCGTCGGAGGTGGGGTGCCACGAGGTGACGGAGCCGGGGTTCAGCGTCCATTCATCAAGTGCGCCAACCGTTATCGTGCCTATGCGCAAAGCGCCGTCCTTTCGTTCGGCCGGCCCCGCTCCGGCATCTCTCATCGCTGGCCAACATACCCTCGGTTCGACCGCGTAACTGCCGGTCGCCTAAGACCCGGAAATCCCATGCGCCACATGGCGTACCGGGAGTAACTAGAACTTCTTGTCCTAGTTATTGTGAAGTTTGGGAACGCCAGTGCGCACGATACTTGTTCGGCTAGAGTCGCGTTCGCACCCACCGATGTCCCGAGTCACATTCTCGCCCGACGACGTCGAGGGCCACTCTCCCCCACCCGCCGACGCAAGGAGGCCTCAGCATGGAATCCGCTGACCATCCGATCAAGCCCGCCCCACGTTTCGCAATCATCGGATATGCAGCGCGTTTTCCCGGTGCCGCGAACACGGACGAGTTCTGGGACGTGCTGCGTGAGGGCCGTGACGCGATATCGGAGGTGCCCGCTGACCGGTGGGATGCCGATGAATTCTTCGATCCTGAACCCGGAGCTCCCGGCAAGGTCGTGACCCGTCGTGCGGGCTTTGTCGATGACGTGACGGGGTTTGACGCTCCGTTCTTCGGTATGTCGACGCGCGAGGTCAGGCTGATGGACCCGCAGCATCGACTGTTGCTGGAGATGGCATGGCGGGCGGTCGAGCATTCCGGAATCGCCCCAACGGATTTGGCCGAGACCAACGCCGGCGTGTTCGTCGGATTGGCCACTCATGATTACCTGGGAATGGCATCCGATGCGCTGACCTTCCCCGAGATCGAGGCCTACATGGCCATCGGTACCTCGAACGCCGCGGCAGCGGGCCGGATCAGCTACCGGCTGGGACTGCAAGGACCCTCGGTTGCCGTCGACACGGCGTGCAGTTCGTCATTGGTAGCAATTCATCAAGCGTGCCAAGCACTTCAGCTCGGAGAGTGCGACCTCGCGCTGGCCGGCGGTGCGAACGTCCTGCTGACTCCAGCGACAATGATCACATTCTCGCATGCGCACATGCTCGCGCCCGACGGCAAGTGCAAGACCTTCGACGCGGCCGCGGACGGTTACGTGCGTGGTGAGGGATCCGGTGTCATCGTCATCAAGCGCCTTGAGGACGCGATCCGCGACGGTGATCGGATCCGAGCCGTGATCCGGGGCAGTGCGATTAACCAGGACGGTGCATCGGGCGGGTTGACGGTACCCAATGGCGTTGCTCAGCAGCGTGTTATCGCCGATGCGCTCAAGCGTGCCGGTGTCGCGCCGAGTGACGTCGGGTATCTGGAGGCGCACGGCACTGGAACATCGCTGGGCGATCCGATCGAGGCCCAGGCCGCGGGTGCGGCGTATGGCATCGGCCGTGAAGCGAACGATCCGTTGTTGATCGGCTCGGCGAAGACGAACATCGGACATCTGGAGGCGGCCGCGGGTATCGCGGGTGTCATCAAGGTCGTCCTGTCGCTCGAGAACGAGTTGTTGCCACAGCACCGCAACTTTGAAAATCCGTCGCCGCACATTCCCTGGGACCGGCTCCCGGTGGCGGTCGTGAAGGAGGCCACCGCCTGGGAGCGCAACGAGCGGCCGCGCATTGCGGGAGTCAGCTCGTTCGGATTCGCCGGGACCAACGCTCACGTCATTCTCGAAGAGGCCCCCCAGCAGGCAGCGGCACCTATCGAGACCGAAACGGCCGGAGAGCCCCACTCGGATCTCGCCGGAGCCGCGGCTCCGAGATTCAGCATTCTACCGCTCTCGGCGCGCACGCCCGCCGCATTGGTGCAGGTCGCCGATCAATACCGCAACTGGTTGAACGCGCATCCGGAAGCCACGTTGGCGGACGTATGCCTCACTGCCGGAGTGGCGCGAGCACACCTGGAGCACCGGGCCGCGCTGGTGGTGAACTCGCGAGAAGCAGCCGTGGAGCTGCTCGGCGCTGTCGCCGACGACCGCCCGGCTCCGGGCCTCGGTCGTGGCGAATCCTACGACGCGCCGAAGACCGCATGGCTCTTTACCGGTCAAGGCAGCCAGTACCCGGGCATGGCCCGGGAGCTGTTCGATACCGAGCCGGTGTTCGCCGAGACGCTGAAGCAGTGCGCGGCAGTTGTCGCCGACGTGCTCGAAAAGCCTTTGCTGGATGTCATTTTCGATGTGGACAGTCCGGAAGCCGATGAGACGTTGCGGCAGACCTCCTACGCGCAACCCGCCTTATTCGCGGTGGAGATGGGCCTGGCCCGGCTCTGGCAATCGTGGGGCTTCGATCCGGACGTGGTGTTGGGTCACAGTGTCGGCCAGTACTCGGCGGCCTGCGTCGCGGGTGTGTTCAGTCTGGAGGACGGCGCGCGGCTGATGGCCGAGCGTGGCCGCCTATTCGGCAGCCTGCCCGCGGGTGGCCGGATGGCGGCGGTGTTCGCCGCTGCCGAGCGCGTGGAGGGCCTGACCGACGAGTTCCCCAGCCTGTCGGTTGCGGCCTACAACGGTGCTAACACCGTATTGTCAGGTTCCGCAAAGGATCTGGAAAAAGCGGTGGCGGACCTGGTTACCGAGGGCGTGCGATGCGATTTCCTGGACACCAGTCATGCGTTCCATTCAGCCTTGCTTGACCCGATCCTCGATGAATTCGAATCATATGCGGGTCAGTTCAATTACAAGACTCCGCAACGGATTCTGATCGACAACAGGACCGGGTCCGCACTCGGTAGAAGCACGAAACTTGATGGCGCGTACTGGCGTCGACACGCGCGCCAACCGGTGGAGTTCGCCAAGAGCGTGCGCACCCTCGCCGACCTGAACTGCAAGGTGTTGTTCGAGATCGGCCCACAACCGGTGCTCACGGCCGCGGCCTTGCGGGCGTGGCCCGACCCGGCCACCGCTCCGCGGGCCATCGCGTCGCTGCGTCGTAACACCGCGGACCACCGACAGATCATCGAAGCCGCTGCCGACGCGTACGTCCTGGGTCACGTGCCCAACTTCGGTGCGTTCCGCCACGGGCACGCGCGAAAGCTCGACCTGCCCACCTATCCGTTCGAGCATCGGCAGTACTGGTTCGGTGATAAGCGAGACGCTAACGGACTCGACACCTCGAATCAGCAACAGCGTGCAGGCGGCCCGCGCACCGAGACCGTTCGGCTGCTCGAGGACGGAAAGATCGAGGAACTCGCGAATCTGCTCGGCGGTGCCGGTGGTGACCAACAGACCCTTGCCGTGCTGACAAAGCTGGCGGCACAACATAACCAGCAACGCACCACCCACACCATCGCGGATGACCGTTACCAGTTCCGCTGGGATAAATCGCCCACGCCACTGTCCGGTGCGGAATCCGGTGCGGGCATTACCTGGATTCTCGTAGGCGAGGTATCCGGAGCGGCCGCACCGCTGGTCGAGGCGCTGACTGCGCGTGGGCACCAGCATCGAGTCCTTGGGTTGCCCGCGTCCGACGCCGACGAGCAGCAGCTAGCCGATGCGTTGCGCGCTGCGGCGGCCGGCGCCTCGGCGCAGGAGCAAGCGCTACGCGTCGTGCACGTCGGGGCCCTTGACGCGGGTCCCCCCTCGGCGCGGTCTCTGCTACGGATCCAGCACCAGGTGCTGGCCGGAACACGGCGACTCTTCCGGGCCGCGGCCACCGTTGAATTGCGTTCTCCCATCTGGTTGCTCACCCGAGGTGCACAGCGAATCACCGACGCCGACACTGTGGCGCCGGAACAGAGTGCCCTGTGGGGATTCGGCCGTGCGGCAGCGCTGGAGCTTCCGCAGGTGTGGGGTGGGCTCGCCGATCTGGCTGACGCCAGTGCTGACGAATGGTCACAGTTCATCGCTCGGGCCTCCGCGTCGGCCGACGCGTCCGTCAGGGAAGACCAGATCGCGCTGCGCGATCACGCCGTCTACGTTCCCCGGCTGGTTCGGCGAGAGGAACTGCCGAGCGGCAAACCGCTGCAAGTGCGTGACAACGCAACGTATCTGGTAACCGGTGGACTGGGTTCGATCGGACTGGAGATCGCCGGATACTTGGCCGCGCAGGGTGCCAAGAATCTGGTGCTGACGAGTCGGCGTGAACCCGGCGAGGCCGCGCGCCAGCGCATCGACGCATTGGGCGCGCAACACGGCTGCCAGGTCCGGGTCGTCACCGCCGATGTCGCGGATGCGCACGATGTTGCGCGCCTGCTGGCAGGTGTGAAGGCCGAGCTGCCGCCGTTGGCGGGCATCGTCCACGCTGCGGGGGAGATTGGTACGACCCCGCTCAACGACCTCGACGACGCCGAAGTGGATCGCGTATTCGCCGGTAAGGTCTGGGGTGCGTGGCATTTGAGCGAGGCTGCGGCTGACCTGAAGCTGGACTTCTTCATCAGCACCTCCTCTATCGCCTCGGTCTGGGGTGGCTTCGGCCAGACCGCGTACAGTGCGGCCAACGCCTTCCTCGACGGGCTCGCCTTGCGTCTGCGTGAGCAAGGCATTGCCGGAACCAGCGTTAACTTCGGTCCGTGGAGTGCGGGCATGGCGGACGCCGAATCCCGTGCGCGACTGGAGCAACGTGGGATCAAGACGTTGTCACCGGCCGATGCGTTGGCCGGCCTGGCCGACGTCGTGGCGGCCTCCTCGCCGCAGGGCGTCATCGCCCGTATCGACTGGGCCAGATTCCTGCCGCTCTACCAGCAGGCAGGAAGGCGGGCATTTCTGGCGGAGCTGGAGCGCGAGGTGCCCGCGCACCTGGCCGCATCGCCGGCGGTCACGCAGTCGGGCAGGACGCAGTTGGTCGAGCGGCTCGCAAGCGCTCCCATCCAGCAGCGCAAGAAGCTGTTGACCGACTACCTGCGCGACGCGGTGGCTGAGGTGACGCGCGTGGACGTATCGGAGATCCGCGAGGATGCCGGGTTCTTCGACCTCGGCATGGATTCGCTGATGGCCGTCGAATTGCGGCGTCGTATGGAACAAGGTGTGGGCAAGGAGATACCCGTCACCCTGGTGATGGATCATCCCCGCATTTCCGATGTCGCCGACTATCTGCTCGGCGAGGTGCTTGGGCTCAACGAGCAGGTCAAGTCCGAGCCTCGGCAGGCGGCGTCGACACGTACGGACGAACCGATTGCGATCGTCTCGGTGTCATGCCGATTCCCCGGCGCGCCAGATCCGGAAGGTTTCTGGGACTTGCTGTCCGGCGGTATCGATGCGATCCGGGAAGTCCCGGAAGATCGTTACGACATCGACGAGTTCTACGACCCGGATCCGGAGGTCGCGGGCAAGACCTACACCCGCTTCGGCGGATTCCTCGACGGCATCGATGGGTTCGATCCCGAGTTCTTCGGCATCTCCCCGCGCGAGGCCGTCTGGATCGAGCCGCAGCAGCGGCTGATGCTCGAAACGGTGTGGGAAGGTCTGGAGCGGGCCGGATACTCCCCAGCCGCGTTGCGCGGTAGCCGAACTGGCATCTTCGCGGGTGTGGGCGCCAATGAGTACGCGCACCTGCTGTCGTCGGAGTCGCTCGACAAGATCGAGCCCTACTTCATCACCGGCAACGCGCTCAACGCCATCTCCGGTCGCGTTGCCTTCGCGCTGGGATTTGAAGGACCGGCGGTGGCTGTCGATACCGCATGCAGCTCGGCCCTGGTGGCCGTTCACCAGGCTGTCCAGGCCCTGCACTCCGGCGACTGCGACCTGGCGGTGGCCGGCGGTGTAAACGTTCTGCTGAGTCCGGTGACGGTGATCGCCGCCTCACGCGCCAGGATGCTGTCACCGGTCGGTCGATGCAAGACGTTCGACGCGTCCGCCGACGGCTACGTGCGCAGCGAAGGCTGCGGAATCCTCGTGCTCAAGAGACTGAGCGACGCCCAGCGCGACGAGGACCGAATCCTTGCCGTGATTCCCGGCAGCGCAGTGAACCAGGACGGCGCCTCCAGCGGCCTGACTGTGCCTAATGGCGGTGCACAACAACGACTTATCGGTGCTGTGCTGGACCGGGCGGGTCTGGTGGGCGGGGACATCGACTACCTCGAGGCGCACGGCACGGGCACTCCTCTGGGTGATCCGATCGAGGTACAGGCAGCCGCGGCGGCTTACGGCGGCTCGCGTGACGCGGACCGGCCGTTGCTCATGGGATCGGTGAAATCCAACATCGGTCACACCGAATCGGCCTCCGGCGCGGCAGGTCTCATCAAGGTGGTGCTGTCCCTTCAAAACGGGGTGCTGCCGCAGAGCCTGCACTTCGAGAAGCCCTCTCCGCACATCCCGTGGGACTCGTTGTCGGTGCGGGTGGTGGACAAGGCCATTCCGTGGGAGGCCAACGGCAGGCCGCGTCGTGCCGGTGTGAGTTCGTTTGGCTTCACCGGAACCAACGCACACGTTCTCATCGAGGAGGCCCCGCAACGGCCGACGGGCGTGGATGGGGACGCCCCCGACGCCCCGGATGCCGCGCCGGAACCGCAGGGCGACCAGGTGAGTGTGCTCCCGCTGTCCGCGAGGTCACCGGAGGCGCTGGTCGCGGTGGCGCAGCGTTACGAGTCATGGTTGACCGCCCATCCCGATGTCGACATCGAGGATGTGTGCCTCACTGCCGGGAGAGGCCGGTCGCACTTCGAGCATCGCGCCGCGCTGGTTGTGGATTCGGTGGCGGCCGCGCGCGAGGGTCTGGCCGAGTTGGTCCAGAACCGACTGCGCCCTGGTGTGGTCCGTGGCGAGCACACCAATCATCCGACGACGGCATGGCTGTTCACCGGGCAGGGCAGCCAGTATCCCGGTATGGCCCGTGAGTTGTTCGACGCCGAGCCGGTTTTCGCCGAGACGGTGACGCGTTGCGCGGAAGCGGTCAAGGACATCACGGCGCGGCCGTTGCTTGAGGTGATGTTCGCCACCGATCGCGAAACCGGTGGAGAAGCCGGAAAAGTCCTGCGGCACACGTCCTACGCGCAGCCGGCGATCTTCGCCGTCGAGATGGGTCTGGCCCGGCTCTGGCAGTCATGGGGCATCGAGCCCGATGTGGTGCTGGGACATAGCGTCGGCCAGTACGCGGCCGCCTGTGTGGCCGGAGTGTTCAGCATCGAGGACGGTGCGCGACTGATCGCCGAGCGCGGCAGGCTGTTCGGCAGTCTGCCCGCGGGCGGTCGCATGGTGGCGGTGTTCAGCGACGCCAAGCATGTCGAGCAGATCGCGGGCGAGTTCCCGCGCGTATCGATTGGTGCCTACAACGGACCGAACACCGTGCTCTCGGGTCCCGGCGAGGATGTGGAACAGGCGGTCGCGCGGTTCGAGGGAGAGGGCATCCGCTGCACGTGGCTGGAGACCAGCCACGCCTTCCATTCGGAGCTGTTGGACCCTGTTCTCGACGAATTCGAGTCGTACGCAGCGCAAGTGCAGTTCGCCACCCCGACGTTGCCGTTGGTGTGCAACCGCACGGGTGCCGTACTGACGGCACAGACCCCCATCAATGCTCAGTATTGGCGTCGGCATTCGCGCCAGCCGGTGCAGTTCGCCGAGAGCGTTCGCACCGTGGCCGCGCTGGGGTGCTCGGTGCTGATGGAGATCGGCCCGCAGCCGGTGTTGACCGGCGCCGCGGTGCAGGTTTGGCCGGAGCACTTGGCCGCGCCTCGGGCAATCGTCTCGCTGCGCAAGGGTGTCGGCGACCGGCGTCAGATCGCTGAGGCGCTTGCCGCGGCGTACGTCGGCGGTCATCGGCCCAACTTCGCTGCGCTGGAACGTCACCCCCGGCACACGCTGGAGTTGCCGACCTATCCCTTCCAGCGCCGCCGTTTCTGGCCGAAGTCGTCCGGTGCCGCCATCGAAGGCGGAGGCGGCTTGACCGCGGGCATCCTGGGTAGGGGCGAGGATCTCGCCTCCGGAGATTCCGTGTACATCAGCCGGTTGTCGGTCAGGTCGCAACCGTGGCTGTCCGACCACGTCATCTACGGCACCGTCGTAGTCCCCGGCGCGACCTATGCCGCGATGGCGCTGGCTGCCGTTGGCACTCCGGCACGGGCCAAGGATGTGTTCTTCTACGAGCCGATCATCCTGCCGGAGAAGAGCTCCCGTGAGGTGCAGCTGACTCTGCATCCTCTGGAGGATGGCAATGGGTCGAAATTCCAGGTGCACAGCCGTCCCTACGGTGAACGCGACGTTGACTGGTCGTTGAACGCCGAGGGCACCGTCGTCACCGGTGTCGGCGACGACGGTGACGTGCCAACGTCTGAGGCTTCCGAGCCGGCGGAGCCCATTGATGCGGCCATCGAGCGGATGGAACGCATGCGTCCGATGGAGCTCTTCGAGATCTTTGCCGACCTGGAACTGGCCTGGGGCCCAACCTGGTCCGGTTCTCTGAAGTCGCTCTGGCTCGGTGAGGGTGAGGCGATCGGCGATGTCCTTGTCGGCGAGGAGCTCGCCGAGCAGCTGGGCACCGAGCCGATGCATCCGGTCCTGATGGACCTGTGCACCGGCGTAGCCTTCCCGGCGTTCCCTGCTCTGCTCGCCGCAGAGCAGGGTGTCAACGACCTATTCCTGCCCCTGCGGTACGGACAGGTGACGTTGAAAGAGAAGATGCCTCGGCGCTTCTACTGCCGTGCACGCTGGCACCAGAGCCCACTGGACAGTGAGACGCAGGTCTTCGATCTCGATTACCTGGATCGGGATGGCCGTCACCTGGGTGGGATTAGCGAGTTCACCGTCAAGCGTGCGCCGCGCGAGGCCCTGCTGCGCGGGCTCGGCGGCGACGCCACCCGCTTGCTGTACACCCTTGGCTGGCACGAGGTTCCGATTCCGCCCGTGGAGGACGCGACGGGCGAGACAAGCGGCACCTGGCTGATCGCCGGATTCGACGAGCTCGCCGCCAAGGTGCCGGGCTGCATCCCGTTTGACCGCACGACCGATCCGGAATTGCTCGGGCAGGTGCTGGAACAGGCCAAGGAGCGCGGTGTGCCGTTCTCCGGTGTCGTCTGGCGTGCCGCAGGGCCGGGCGCGGAGGAAGGCGCCGGTTTCTCGGACGCTGAGATCGCGCGTCTCGAAACGGAAATTACCAACTTGCTCAGTGCCGTGCACACAGTGCAGAACGGTTCCCAAAACGGTGTGAAGCTTCCACATGGTCTGTGGATCGTCACCGAGCGGGCCGTGGCCACTGAGTCCGGCGAGCCGGTCGATCCGGTGCAGGCGTCGCTGTGGGGATTCGGGCGCACCACAATCAACGAGGAACCGGCGCTACATGCCAAGCTCGTCGATTGCGATGGCTCGCCCGAGGCCGTGCAGGCGCTGGCGAATCTGTTGGCCACGCCGGTTGAGGAGTCGGAAATCGCTGTGCGGCAGGGCAAGCTGCTGGCATCCCGGTTACTGCCGTGGTCGCGGAGTGGGAATCTCACGGTGCCGCGCGGGAGTGACTACGCCCTGTTGCCCACCGAACGTGGGGCCATCGACAACCTGCGGATCATCGAAAAGGAGGTGCCGGCGCCGGACGAGGGTTACGTGCAGGTGCGGGTGGAGGCCGCAGGTCTCAACTTCCGCGACGTGCTCAACGTGCTGGGTCTGTACCCGGGTGATCCCGGCCCGATCGGCGGCGACTTCGCCGGTGTTGTTACACAATTGGGTGAGGGCGTGACCGAAGTCGAGGTGGGCCAGCGGGTGTACGGCTCCATGCAGGGTGCCTTCGCCAGCCGGTTCAACGC
Organism: Mycobacterium sp. D16R24; assembly: GCF_002013385.1. NCBI lineage: Bacteria > Bacillati > Actinomycetota > Actinomycetes > Mycobacteriales > Mycobacteriaceae > Mycobacterium > Mycobacterium sp. D16R24. Next base: position 99,429 of record NZ_MAEV01000021.1, read on the forward strand.
TCCGGCCCAGTTCCTGGCGCCGATTCCCGACGGGGTCAGCGCGGTCGAGGCCGCCACGATTCCCGCCGCGGCGCTGACGGTGCGGCTGGCATTCGACTGGGCGCAGCTCAAGCCCGGCGATCGGGTGCTGATCCATGCAGCCAGTGGTGGCGTGGGATTGGCCGCCATCCAGATGGCGCAACAGCAGGGTGCTGAGGTCTATGCGACGGCGAGCACCTTCAAGCGGGCAACGGTGCGCAAGCTCGGTGTCAAACATGTCTATGACTCGCGCACAACGGATTTCGCTGATCAGATTCTGGCGGATACCGACGGCGCTGGCGTCGATGTGGTGCTTAACAGTCTGACCAGTGAAGGTTTCGTCGAGGCGACCGTGCGTGCCACCGCCAAGAACGGTCGCTTCGCCGAGATCGCCAAGCGCGATATCTGGACTACGGAGCAGATGGCCGAGGTCCGACCCGATATCGCTTACGAGATCGTCGCGTTGGACACGGTGATGTTCCAAGAGCCCGAGCGAATTCGCGCCTTGCTGACCGAGGTGTCGGATGGGCTGGCCAAGGGGGAGTGGACGCCACTGCCTGCCGAGATCTACCCGTTGACGGAGGCCAGGACGGCGTTCCGGCGCATGCAGCAGGCCCGGCATATCGGCAAGATCGTGTGCCAGATGCCGAATCCGCTGGCACCGCGGCCGGATCGGACCTACCTGATCACCGGTGGTCTCGGTGCGATCGGTCTGCACACCGCGGGCTATCTGGCTCAGCTTGGTGCCGGGGACATCGTGTTGACCAGCCGCCGCGCGCCCGATACAGACGCGCAGCGGTTGATCGAGGAGATCACCGAGCGTTCCAAGACCCGCATCCACGTCTTCACCGCTGATGTCGGTGAGGAGCCCGAGGTTGCGAAGCTCCTGGAGCGGATCCGTGCGGAGCTGCCGCCACTCGCGGGCATCGCGCATCTGGCGGGCGTGCTCGATGATGCGCTGCTCGGGCAGCAGAGTGCGGAGCGGTTCCGGACGACGTTGGCGCCCAAGGCCTTCGGTGCGGGATACCTGGATAAGTTGACGCAGGACGACGAGCTGGACTTCTTCATCGTGTCCTCCTCGGTGTCGAGCCTCTTCGGTTCACCTGGTCAGTCCAACTACGCCACGGCCAACGCATTGCTTGACGGCCTGATCGCGCAGCGCCGGGCACAGGGCCTGCCGGCCACCGGTGTCAACTTCGGCCCCTGGGGGCAGGGTGGCATGGCCTCCTCGGAGGCGGCGACCGCGAACATCAGTGCGCAGGGCCTGATTCCGTTGGATCCGTCGGCGGCGCTCGCGGCACTCGCGGAGGTCATCGCCAACGGCACCGGACAAGCCACCGTCATCAAGGCCAACTGGCAGCGAGCCGCCAAGGTGCTGGGCAGTTCGCGTCCGCCGATCCTGGACCTCGTCTTGCCGAGTGCCACCGGAGAGGTGGCCGGCGACAGCGAGTTGCTCAAGCAGCTGATGGAGATCCCGGTGCCGCAACGGGCCGGATTCGTGACCGAATTCCTGCAGCGCGAGGTACAGAACTTCCTGCGACTGGCCCAACCGCCGGCCGCGACGAGTCGGTTCCTTGATCTCGGCACGGATTCACTGATGGCGATCGAGCTTCGCAACCGGCTGCATAGCCAGTTCGGCGGCAAGTTCACCATCAACGCGACTGCGGTGTTCGACTACCCGACCATCGGTGGTCTCGCCGAGTATCTCGTGGCTCAGCTGCCGGATGCGGAATCCGAATCGCAGGAGGCGCAACCCGCTGCCGAGTCGGCTGAGGCTGACTCCGAAGCGGCGACACCTACGACACCTACGACACCGACGACACCTACGCCACCTGACGCAGTGTCCGAGCCGAAGGAGTGATCCGGCGGCCTCCCGGGTACGTTAGCTAGCCTGGACACCTCGGTGTCAGTTAGCCGATAACGAGGGGAGCGGGTGCGGTCTGAGACGATTGTTTGCGGACGTCACCCCGCTTCGGAACGCTGATTTCCGGCGCTTGTGGCTGGCCGGTGTTGTCACTGTCATCGGTGCCGGGCTGACGCTGTTCGCGGTCCCAGTACAGATCTACGCGCTCACCCACAGCTCGGCGTATGTCGGGCTGACGGGCGTTTTCGGTCTGGTGCCGTTGGTGGTGTTCGGTCTGTGGGGCGGTGCGCTGGCCGACCGGATGGACCGACGGACCCTGCTGATCATCACCGCGACCGGGTTGGGCGTCTCCTCGGTACTGCTGTGGCTGCAGGCCGCGTTGTCGGTCAACAGCGTGTGGGTGGTGCTGTGCCTGCTCTCGGTGCAGCAGGCCTTCTTCGCGGTGAACTCTCCGACGCGCGCCGCAGCGATTCCCCGGATGCTTCCGCTGGATCAGCTGCCTGCCGCCAACGCGCTGAACATGACCGTCCAACAGCTCGGGTTTATCGCCGGACCGCTGCTGGCGGGGGTGCTGCTGAAGTGGGTGGATCTATCCACGCTGTATCTGATTGACGCGATCGCGTGCGTTGCGCCCATCTGGGCGACTATCCGGCTGCACAAGATGCCGCCGAGCGGCGTGTCAAAAGACCTGCGAGCCAATACCTCCGGTCTTCGTGACGTACTCGAGGGTTTCCGCTATCTGGCGGGACACAAGATCGTGCTGATGTCCTTCGTGGTAGACCTCATCGCCATGATCTTCGGGATGCCGCGAATCATGTTCCCGCAGATTGCCCACGAGGGATTCGGTGATCCCGCCGATGGCGGCACCGTGATCGCGCTGCTGTCGGCGGCAATATCGGTGGGCGCAGTGATCGGCGGAGTGTCCTCCGGCTGGTTCCAGCGGATCGATCGTCAGGGTTTCGCGGTGGTGGTCAGCATCGTGGTGTGGGGCCTGGCGATGGTGGGCTTTGGGCTCACCGCGCATGCTCCGCTGCTCTGGTTGGCTCTGCTGTTCCTGGTGATCGGCGGCATCGCGGACATGGTGTCGGCGGCCTTCCGGTCGACGATTCTGCAATCGGTGGCGACTGACGATGTACGGGGCCGGTTGCAAGGTGTGTTCACGGTGGTGGTCGCCGGGGGACCGCGGGTCGCCGACGTGACGCACGGCGCGGCCGCTGCCGTGGTGGGTACGACGGCAGCCGCTGCCGGTGGTGGCGCCCTCGTGGTGGTCGGGGTGATCATTGCCGCGCTGCTCGTGCCGATGTTCGTGCGGTTCCGGACGTCGGACGAGATCACCGAGGACGATGCGAGCCAGGCCAACCCGGACCAGATACAGCCCCAGTAGGTTTCACCCTATGGATGCTCTGTCGTCCGAGGTTCTTCGGCGGCTTCCGCGGGATAAGCAGCTTGCTCTCGGTCGCGGGCTGCGCGATGGCATGCCACGGCGACGGCTCGGGGAACTCTCCGCCGAGCCGGGGCGAGATCCGATAGCGTTACTTGCCGCACAGAACAAGGCCAGGATTCCGTCCTTGGTTCCGGTGCGCAGGGAGCGAATGTCGGAGTCGCCGTAAGCGTTTTACCGAGGCGCGGCCGCGGTGATGGCGTCCGATCTTGCCGGCACGGCCTCGACCGGGGTACTGATTCAGACCTGCGGTGATGCGCACCTGTCCAATTTCGGGCTGCGCCTCGCGTGACCCGCCGCTGTCGTTCGACGTCAACGACTTCGACGAAACCGCGATCGGTCCCTGGGGCGGGATGTCAAGCGCCTGGTCACGAGCGTGGCGATCCTCGGTGACGAATTCGGGATGTCGGGCGATGCCGTGCGCCAGACGGTCATCAAGACCGCCGCCGCGTACTGCACCCGGATGAACGAATTGGCGCAGATGTCCGCCCTGGATCGGTTCTATCTCAAGACGACCGCGCTGGAGGTGCTGGATCTGGTCTCCCGGCTGTCCAAGAGCGCGTCCAAGTTGGCGATCGACACGGTCGCCAAGGCGTCCCGCAACACGTCGCTCCGTGCACTCAGGAAGCTGACCGCGACCACCGTCGATGGCCACGACCGGATCGTCGAGTAGCAGGACATCGCGGTCCGTGTCCCGGAGGTGGGCTTATCCGAGGCCTACACGCAGCTCAACTGTGCTGACCACCAGCGGCTGCTCGCGGCGTCGGCGGCGCAATGGCTGCCGAACTCCTGATGTCCTAATTTGTGGGACACCTGACCTGGACGCCATTGTCCAGGTGGCGAAGACTGAGAAGCGTGACGCGTTCGGTGGTGATCCTGGGATTCCCGGGGGTTCAGGCCCTCGACCTAGTAGGGCCCTATGAGGTGTTCGCGACCGCGTCGCAGTACTTGACCGGTACACCGGGCTACGACGTGTCGCTGGTGTCGAGCGGTGGCGCCCCGGTGTCCACGGGTTCGGGGATGGAGCTGTTTACCCATCCATTGCCCGACTCCGGTGCGGGATGTGACACGTTGCTCCTGCCCGGCGGCATCGGTGTTCCCGCGGTCCAGGGGGACGCCGCCCTCATGGAATGGATCCGCGCCTCGGCCCGCTCTGCACGACGGGTGGTGAGTGTCTGTAACGGTGCGTTCCTGGCGGCCTCGGCCGGCCTGCTCGACGGCTGCCGAGCCACCACGCACTGGGCGATGGCCGAAACGCTTGCAGATGAATTCCCAAGCATCACAGTGGATCCCGACCCGATTTTCCTACGCAGTTCGGACAAGACGTGGACGGCGGCCGGCGTGACCGCGGGTATAGATCTGGCGCTGGCCCTCGTTGAGGACGATCACGGCGCAGAGGTGGCGCAGACCGTCGCGCGCTGGCTTGTTCTCTACCTGCGCCGCCCGGGCGGGCAGTCCCAATTCGCGGCCCCGGTGTGGATGCCGCGGGCCAAGCGAATGCCGATCCGGGACGTGCAGGAGGCCATCGAGGCGCAGCCCGGAGGGTCGCACCGGGTGCCCGAGCTGGCCCGTCTGGCCGCGATGAGCCCGCGGCATTTCACGCGTGTGTTCACCGCGGAGGTTGGCGAGGCACCGTCGGCCTATGTCGAGCGCATCCGCTCCGAGGCCGCTCGCCGCCAGCTCGAAGAGACCGACGACACCATGGTGGTGATTGCGAACCGCTGTGGATTTGGATCTGCGGAATCCTTGCGCCGCAACTTCGTTCGCCGCATGGGTGTATCGCCCGATCAGTACCGCAAGACCTTCCACCGCACCGAAAGGATTCCCCTATGACTTCCGCTCCGACGCAGATCGCGATCGTGCTGTACCCGGATTTCACGGCACTGGATTTCATTGGCCCGTACGAGGTCCTGCGCTTCATGCCCGATACCGAGGTCCGGTTTGTGTGGCATCAGCCCGGGCCCGTCACCGCTGATTCCGGAGTGCTGGTCATCGGCGCCACGCACTCGTTCGACGAGACCCCCGCACCGGACGTCGTGCTGGTACCCGGAGGGCCGGGAACGACCATGGCCGCGCGCGACGAACCGCTCCTGGAGTGGTTGCGCCGGGTGCACTCGACGGCCACCTGGACCACCTCGGTGTGCAGTGGTTCGGTGGTGTTGGCGGCGGCTGGTCTGCTCGAGGGCCACCGGGCCACCTCGCATTGGTCGACCCTGCCGCTGCTGAAGCCGTTCGGGGTGACCCCGGTTGGCGACGAGCGCATCGTGCGCAGCGGTCGCGGGGGTGTGGTTACCGCGGCGGGTGTGTCGGCGGGTATCGATCTGGGGCTGTGGCTGGCGGGCCAGATCGCCGGAGAGGAACGGGCCAAGGCGATCCAGCTGAGCATCGAGTACGACCCGCAGCCGCCCTTCGACTCCGGGCACATGTCCAAGGCCAGCGCCGCCACCAAGGCCACCGCGACCGCAGGGCTGGCCAAGGACACGTTCCGGCCGGCAATCATCGCCGCGGGGGCGATGTTGTTGTGGGATGGCGCGCTCGCGACGGTGCGCAGGAGAGGGGACCGACGCGGGTCGCTCCGCAGCCGTGTCGACCCCCGACCTCGACCCTGACCAGGCGCCCTGAAGGCGGAGCGACTACCTTCTCTATGAACGTTCTCATGGAGCCGCTGAACCTCAGAAGGGATGCCTGTGGCCGACAACAATGATTTCGCTACTCTCCAGTACCCCGGAGGCGAAACCAAGCTGGATATCGTCCGCGCGACCGAAGGCTCTGATGGCTTCGCGCTGGGCAAATTGCTGGCTGATACCGGCTACACCACCTTTGATGCGGGGTTCGTCAACACCGCATCGACGAAGAGCGCCATCACCTACATCGACGGCGACGCGGGCATCCTGCGCTACCGCGGTTACCCGATTGACCAGCTGGCGGACAAGTCCACCTTCATTGAGGTGAGCTACCTGCTCATCTACGGCGAGCTGCCCACCCCGCAGCAGCTGGAAGACTTCACCACCAAGATCCAGCGTCACACCCTGCTGCACGAGGACCTCAAGCGGTTCTTTGACGGCTTCCCGCGCAACGCGCACCCGATGCCGGTGCTGTCGAGCGCCGCGAACGCGCTCAGCGCCTACTACCAGGACTCGCTGGACCCGCATGATGACGCGCAGGTCGAGCTGTCGACGATCCGGTTGCTCGCGAAGCTGCCGACGATCGCGGCCTACGCCTACAAGAAGTCGGTCGGACAGCCGTTCCTGTACCCGGACAACACGCTCACCCTTGTCGAGAACTTCCTGCGGATGACCTTCGGTCTCCCCGCGGAACCGTACGAGGTGGACCCGGAGATCGTCCGGGCTCTCGACATGCTGCTGATCCTGCACGCCGACCATGAGCAGAACTGCTCGACCTCGACGGTGCGGCTGGTCGGCTCTTCGGATGCCAACCTGTTCACCTCTGTCTCCGGTGGTATCAACGCGCTGTGGGGCCCGCTGCACGGTGGCGCCAACCAGGCGGTGCTGGAGATGCTGGAGCGCATTCGGTCCGAGGGCGGCGACACTCACGACTTCGTTCGACGGGTCAAGAACCGCGAAGACGGCGTCAAGCTCATGGGCTTCGGGCACCGCGTCTACAAGAACTACGACCCGCGTGCACGCATCTGTAAGGAGCAGGCCGACAAGATTCTCGGCAAGCTCGGCGGCGACGACCAGCTTCTCGAGATCGCCAAGGCCCTCGAGGAAGCGGCGCTCACCGACGACTACTTCATCGAGCGCAAGCTGTACCCGAACGTCGATTTCTACACCGGTTTGATCTACCGGGCGATCGGGTTCCCGACCCGCATGTTCACCGTGCTGTTCGCGCTGGGTCGTCTGCCCGGCTGGATCGCGCACTGGCGTGAGATGCATTCGGAGCCAGGTAAGATCGGCCGTCCGCGCCAGATCTACACCGGCTATGGAGAGCGTCAGTACCCGTAGCGTTCGCTCGTGAGATGACAAAGCTCACATAAATCTGTTTGCACCGCTAACAGTTGTAGTTTCACAATAGTCATGTGGAACCTGCTGTGGAGGCATTGAGCGAGCGCCGCAAGATCGTCATCCTGGGATCTTGCTGCTTGAGTCTGCTCATCGTGTCGATGGACTCCACCATCGTGAACGTCGCGCTGCCGACCATCCGTGCCGATTTCGGTGCCAGCACCTCACAGCTGCAATGGGTCATCGACATCTACACCCTGGGGCTGGCCTCGCTGCTCATGCTCTCCGGAGCCGCGGGGGACCGGCTGGGGCGCCGGAAGGTCTTCCACATCGGGCTGTCGATCTTCACGGTGGGCTCACTGCTGTGCAGCGTGGCGCCCACCGTCGGATTGCTGATCGCCGCGCGTCTGCTGCAGGCGGTGGGTGGCTCGATGCTCAACCCGGTTGCGCTGTCCATCATTTCGCAGGTGTTTACCGGCCGCGTGGAACGCGCCAGGGCGCTGGGATTCTGGGGCGCGGTGGTGGGGATATCGATGGCGCTGGGCCCGATAGTCGGCGGGTTTCTGATCGAATGGGTGGGCTGGCGAGCCGTCTTCTGGATCAACCTGCCTGTGTGTGCGCTGGCATTCGTGCTGACGGCGATCTTTGTGCCGGAGAGCAAGTCGGCGACCATGCGCGATATCGACCCGGTGGGGCAGGTGCTCGCGGTGCTCTTCCTGTTCGGCATCGTGTTCACCCTCATCGAAGGGCCGTCGCTGGGATGGGCCACACCACAGCTCATCGCGGTTCTGATCACCGCGCTGGTGGCGTTCGTGGTATTCCTCAGGTACGAGTCCCGGCGGCGTCACCCCTTCATTGACTTGCGCTTCTTTCGTAGCGTCCCGTTCGCTTCGGCCACTCTCACCGCGATATGTGCGTGTGTGGCCTGGAGCGCGTTCCTGTTCACGATGTCGCTGTACCTGCAGGGGGAGCGACACTTCTCGGCGATGCACACCGGGTTGGTCTATATTCCGATTGCCATTGGGGCGCTGGTGTTCTCGCCGATCTCGGGCCGCATGGTGGGCCGGTTCGGAGCGCGCCCGTCACTGCTGGCGGCGGGTGCCCTGTTCTTCACGGCCTCGCTGCTGCTTACCCAGGTTTCGACGGTGACGCCGATCTGGGAGCTCCTGGTGGTTTTCGCCATTTTCGGCGTGGGCTTCTCCATGGTGAACGCACCGATCACCAATGCGGCGGTCAGCGGTATGCCGCTGGATCGGGCCGGCGCGGCCTCGGCGGTTACCTCCACCAGTCGTCAGGTGGGTGTGAGTATCGGTGTGGCACTGTGCGGTTCGATCGGCGCTCCTGCGCTGTGGTTCATGTGCGCGGGCCTGGGGCTGGCCATCGCTATGCTCGGTATCGTGTCGACTTCTCCGTTCGCGCTGCGCTCGGCGCAGCGACTCGCGCCGCTTATCCAGAGCGCTCCGGCACGGGAGGTTTCTCGTGCCGGATAGGCCCCTCGCGGATGAAGTGTGGCGCGCCATGGCGAGCCTGGTGCTGGACAATCGTGACGGCTGGCGACGGACGGTCGTCGAGAAGACTGGACTTCCCTTCAGTCGTGTGCGCATCCTGCGAAGGCTTGCCCGCCAGTCCATGACGGTGAAGGCAATAGCGGAGGCCACGGCCCTGGATGCGCCGGCGGCGACGGTGGCGGTGAACGATTTGGAGCAGCGTGGGTTGGTGGTGCGTCGCATTGATCCCGACAATCGCCGGTGCAAGCGGGTGTCGTTGACCGACGAAGGTCAGCAGCTGATGGCGGTCATTGCCGCGATGGATGATCCTGCACCGGCCGGTCTGGCGGCGTTGAGTGAGGCTGAATTGAAGAGATTGCGGGCGATCCTGGAGAGGGCGGCGTCCTTCAGTTAGCGCCCAGCACTGCCATCGCGGCATGGTATCCGCCGAGCCCCGATACCCCGCCCCCGCGGCGGGAACCCGAGCCACAGAGCAGAATCCGATCGTGATCCGTGGCGACGCCCCAGCGGCGCGCGGGTGTATCCAGCGGTTCGTCATCCTCTGCGAATGGCCACTGCAGTCCACCGTGGAAGATGTTTCCTGCCGTCATGCCGAGGGCGCGCTCCAAGTCTTCGGTGGTCTTGGTCTCGATACACGGGTTTCCCTGCGAGTCGGTGGCCAACACCTCGGTGATCGGCTCGGCCAGTACCGAGTTCAGCGATGCGAGCACGGCGGCCTGCAGTTCTTCGCGAGTTGCCCTCAGCCCATGCGCAGTGTGTAATCCGAACACCGTCAGCGTCTGCGCCCCCGATGCGCGTAGTTCCGGCGACAGAATGCTGGGATCGGCCAGCGAATGACAGTAGATCTCGCACGGCAGCGGGTCTGGGATCTCGCCCGCGCGCGCCTGCCGGTAGGCATTGTCCAGCTGCGTGTAGGTCTCGTTGATGTGGAAAGTTCCGCCGAAAGCCTGCGCCTGCGTGACTTTCTCGTCACGCAGCCGCGGCAGACGCCGCAGGAGAAGGTTGACCTTGACCTGTGCGCCCGGCTGACCATCCGGAGGATCTTCTCCGAGCAGGCGGGCCAATACCGCGGGTGTGACGCCGCTGAGAACATGTTCGCCGATGGCGATGTGCTCGTCCTCCCCGATTCGGTAGTGCACCTCACCGTCGGGATTGACGGCTAAAACCTCTGCTCTGGTGCGTAATTCGGCACCATGGCGGCGTGCAGCGGATTCCAGCGAGCCAGTCACTGCGCCCATGCCGCCGATGGGGACGTCCCAGGGATTCATCTGGTGATAGAGGAAGCAGATGTTCTGCTGCAGCGACGGGTCATCGGCACCGGCGAATGTTCCGATGAGCGCATCTGTCAGGAGGACCCCGCGCTGGAGGTCATCGGGTGTGGCCGCGCGGATCACCTCGCCGATGGGCGTCTCGATCAGCTCGGACCAGGCGCCGGTGCGCAATTGATGGCGGGTGGGCAGCGGCCCGAGCATCGATTCCCACACAGGCTCTGTCACCGAGGCGCACAGCGCCCCGAACTCGGCGAAATCGTCTGGACGGGCGAGAAATCCGCTCCGGCCACCGGTTGATGGGTCCGGTGTGTACGACGCGTATTTACGTCGCGCCAGCTGTACCGATAGGCCCAGGTCGTCGATGATCTGGCGCGGGAGCAGGCTGACCAGATATGAGTACCGCGACAATCGGGCATCGACGCCGTCGAATGCCGGTGCCGAGATCGCCGCACCGCCCAGCACGTCGAGCCGCTCCAGGAGCAGTACCCGCTTGCCCGCCCGTGCCAGATACGCGGCGGCGGTCAGGGCATTGTGCCCGCCGCCGACGATCACTGTGTCAAATCGGTCAGATCCCGTGATGGCCATGGGAGGACTGTACGACCTGCCGGGGATCAGACGGCGCTTTTCAGGACGTCCTCGAACTCGGTGCAGAACCAGTCCACGTCCGATCGCGAGAACACCAGTGGGGGTCTGACTTTCAGCACGTTGCCATCCTGGCCGCAGACCGAGACCAACACCCGCCGATTTCGTAGCGCATTCACGATGCGCAGCGCGCCGGAACGGTCGGGGGTGCTGGAAACGGGGTCGACGACGACCTCGACTCCGGTGTACAGACCGGCACCCCGGATGTCACCCAGCTCGACGTGACGCGAGGCTATGGATCGCAACTCAGTGCGCAGCATCGCACCTACCTCTGCGGCATGCAGCTGTAGCTTTTCATCTTCGATGACATCCAGCACGGCGGAGGCCGCGGCCATGGAGACCGGGTTTCCTCCGAAGGTGTTGAAATAAGGTACTTCCCGAGAAAACGGAGCGAGAATCTCGGAAGTCGCCGCCATCGCCGAAACCGGAATGCCATTGGCCATCGGTTTACCCATGGTGACCAGGTCGGGTACTACACCGTGACGAATAAACCCCCACATGGCCTCACCGGTGCGGGCGAATCCTGGCTGGACCTCGTCGGCGATGAGTACACCACCTGCCTTGCGCACAATCTCCGCCGCCGGCGCCAGTACCGACGCGTTGGGATAGATCCCATCCGAGGAAAAGATGGTGTCCACTACCAAGCAGCTGAAACCATGATCCGCGGCACGTAATTCATCAATGGCAGCCGATACGGAGGCGGCGAATGTGGCGGCCAGGTCGCCCGCTGATGTCCGATAGCTATCGGGTGCCGGTACCACCCGCACGTGCGATCCGAGGGAGCTCCCACCGAGTGATGGGGAGATGGCGGTGACCGCCGCGGTGTTTCCGTGGTAGGCATCGCTGGTCACGATGACTCCCCTTGCTCCGGTGTACATCTGCGCCACGCGCAGCGCCAGGTCGTTGGCTTCCGATCCGGTGCATGCATACATCACCTGGTCGATGGCGCCGGGCATGGTGGCAAGTAGACGTTCCGAGTAGTCGACGATGCCGTCGTGGAGATACCGGGTGTGAGTGTTGAGCGTGGACAGCTGCCGGGTGACTGCTTCGACGACGTGGGGATGGCAGTGGCCGACGCTCGCCACGTTGTTGTAGGCGTCCAGATACCGGTTGCCTTCGGCATCGAACAGATGGCTGCCCCGTCCGCGCACCAGGTGTACTGGCCGCTCGTAGAACAGCCGGTATGACGGGCCGAGCATCCGTTCTCTCGCTGCGATCAGCGTTTCGATGGCCGGATCATCGTGTTCCCCCGCGTAGCTGTTCGAGTCCATGATGTTGGAAAAGCTCATCGTTCGGGTGCCTCCTCCAGGACGGTTCTTCCGAGGTCTTCGTAGCGGTCCGGTGCGGTGTACTTAAGGGCGAGAGCCAATGCGATACCGCCGATTCCGGTGGCTGCGACCACCCAGGGAATCGACGCGAAGATCCAGTCGCTGGCCGCGGTGCCGGCCGCGAACGAGGCATGTTTGGCCAGCAGGTAGACGACGTAGACCATGCCCAGCCCGCCCAGTAGCGGCGCCACCAAGGTGCGGAACCAGTGTGCTGTTTCTGGGTGATTCCGCTGCACATGAAAGTACGAAATCACTGCGAAAGCAGTGAGTGCCTGGACGATCAGGATCGCGGTCGTACCCAGGAGAGCCATCAGCCCGTAGAGCCCGGTGTAGGGATCACGGTGGGTCAGTGCGAAGAAGAGCACCACCACTGTGGCGAAGGCGGTTTGGACGAACCCCGCCACGTGTGGTGAGCCATGAGCCGAATGAGTGGCTCCGATGGTCCGGCGCATCCCGGGTATGACATTCTCGCGTCCGATGGCATACAGGTAGCGAGCCGCACAGTTGTGGAAGGCCATGCCGCAGGCGAACGAGCCAGTCATCAGGAGCACCTTGAACAGGCTGACTGCCCACACCCCGAGGTGGCTCTGCACCGGGCCGAAGAAGATGTCACCGGCCGTCGATGAATCTTGCGCCAGCGCAACGGCATTGTCGGGGCCGGTGCCCACGATGGCGAGCCACGAAACCAGGACGTAGAAGATTCCCACACCGACTACTGAGGTCACTATCGCAATAGGGATGATCTTTTTGGGGTTCTTGGACTCCTCGGCATACATCGCGCTGGACTCAAACCCGACCCAGGACCAGAACGCGAAGAAGAGGCCGACGCCGGCAGAACCCGCGACCGCGATTGGGCCCGCCGGGCCATGGACCACTCCACCGAGATCGTGAAAGCCGTTGAGGGGATTGAGTGATCCCCAAGACCAGCCCTGCGGCCCGCCCCCGGTGAACAGCACCGACAGCGCCAGCAGCGCCAGCATGAAGATCTCGGTCACCAGGAAGACACCTAATACCCGCGCCGCGAGATTGAGGTCGAAATAGGTGAGCACCGCGTTGGTGGCCAGCATGATCAGCGCGAAGACAATCCAGGGAACGTTGGCGTGGAACAACGTATGGAAGAGGTCGTTCGCGAAGAACGAGAAAATTCCGACCAAGGATGCCTCGAAGACCATATAGGCCAACGTGATCAGGAATCCTGAACCCAGTCCGACGACGCGGCCGAGGCCGTGCGAGATGTATCCGTAAAACGCGCCCGTCGCGACGATGTGTCTGGACATGGCCGCATAACCGACAGCGAAGAGCGTGAGCACGATGGTGGCCACCAGGTATCCGGCGGGTGCGTACGCCCCGTTGCCAAATCCCACCGCCATGGGCACGTTGCCGACCATCGCGGTGATCGGCGCGGCGGTGGCCACCGCCATGAACAGCACTCCCATCAGGCCGACGGCATTGGGTTTCAGGCGCTGCATCCCGCCGGGTTCGGTGGTGGTTTCGGTGGCAGTGGTGGTGGGGTCGATGGTGTCGCTCACAGAAGATCCCTTCTCCATATTTGGTCTGGTTTTGGCCGGTTCTCCGCGACCGGCGAAGCCTGGGCGATCAGATCAACGGTGCTGTTTTGGTGCGACGGCGTTATTTATACCCGTACTAGTTCCCAGGTTGAAAGGAAATCAGAGAAATCGCCCGGATTGGTTTCGGTGATGTTTCGAGCTGGGTCCGTTCCGGTTCATTTGAGTTAAATGGTCCTATTTGGTCCGCTCAACGGTCGCTTATGGTGCACACTCGAAACCATGCCGGGATTACCGTCGAACCACAGCGCGTTCGCGCAAGCCGCCCTTCCGGAATACGGTCGCGATCCGCAAACTCCGTTGCGGCTGTTGAGCCTTTCCGAGAACGCCACATATCTGGTGGATGATCAGCGACCAATCGTGCTCCGGGTACATCGGCCCGGGTACCACACGTTGCCCGCGATTCGTTCGGAGCTGGCCTGGATGCGGGCGCTTCGCACTGAGACTCCGGTCGTCACACCGGAACTCGTGCAGACTGCGAATGGATCGGATGTGTTCGCCGTCGCCGTAGGCGGAACCACATTGCACGTCGATGCCATGGGTTATGTCCCCGGCTGCACCGCGGAGGAAACTTCCGGTGTTGTTGGGTACGGGAAGCTCGGCCAACTGACCGCACACATGCACGACCACGTCCAGCGCTGGCGTGTGCCGCAGGAGTTCACCCGGTTTCGTTGGGACCTGGACTCGATGTTCGGCCCACAGGCGCGCTGGGGTGACTGGCGGCAGGCCCCCGGGATGACCGACCGGGACCGGATGGCGATCGACGCCGCGGTGCAGGACATGGCCCGTAGGCTCGGCGAATACGGTTACACCCCAGACCGATTCGGCCTGATACATGCCGACATGAGGCTGTCCAATCTTATGGTTGACCCGGCACGGCCGGGGTCTGACATCACGGTCATCGACTTCGACGATTGCGGGTGGTCCTGGTTCATGGCGGACCTCGGCGCCGTGGTGTCCTGGGTGGAAGACACTCCGGAGGTGGAGGTAGCGGTTGCCGAATGGCTCGATGGCTACCAGCGAGTGCGCCGCCTCTCCGATGACCATCTCGGCATGATCCCGGTTTTCGTGATGCTGCGGCGGGTGATGCTCACCGCCTGGATCGCCTCGCATGCCGATGCCGACGCGGCGATCAGGGTCAGTAACGGATTCGGGGCTCGCACCGCCCTTCTTGCACAGCGATACCTCGGCGACCGGACTTGGTTGCGGGAAGCAGTTTTCGGTCGTCGAGTCGGCTAACCCGGCCGCAGAGAGGAAACATGATGTTCGATCTGTCCACCAAGTCGGTGCTGGTGACCGGCGGCACCAAGGGGATTGGCCGCGGCATCGCCACCGTGTTCGCGCGGGCTGGGGCCAATGTTGCGGTTGCCGCCCGATCTTCCGATGAAACCCACTCGATAGCAACGGAATTGGATGAACTCGGTGTCGGTAATGTCATAGGTGTCCGCTTGGATGTGTCCGACCCGGGCTCGTGTGCGGATGCCACGCGAACCGTCGTCGACGCCTTCGGCGGGCTGGATGTGCTGTGCGCCAATGCGGGAATCTTCCCCGAGGCGCGACTGGACATCATGACCCCCGAGCAGCTCTCCGAGGTGCTCGATATCAACGTCAAGGGCACCTTCTACGCCGTGCAGGCCTGTCTGGATGCATTGACCGCTTCCGGTTGCGGTCGCGTGGTCCTCACCTCGTCCATCACCGGGCCTGTCACCGGCTATCCGGGCTGGTCGCACTATGGCGCGTCGAAGGCTGCGCAGTTGGGTTTCATGCGGACGGCGGCGATAGAACTGGCGCCACGGCGCGTGACGGTGAACGCGATCCTGCCCGGCAACATCCTCACCGAGGGGTTGGTGGATATGGGCGAGGAATACATCGCAGGGATGGCGCGCTCGATTCCCCTGGGAACGTTGGGCAGCCCCGCCGACATCGGGCACCTGGCGGCCTTCCTGGCCAGCGATGAGGCCGCATACATCACGGGTCAGGCCATCGTGATCGATGGCGGGCAGGTGCTGCCCGAATCGCCGGAGGCGGTTAACCCGTAGGCGCGCTTGCGGCGATACTGAGCAGATGGAGGAGTCGGAGGGCGGCCCGGTAGCCGAAGACGTGCGGCGTCGAATCCTGTCGATGCTCGCGCAGGGCACGCTGCACCCGGGCTCGCGGTTGGGGTCCGAGCGCGAGATGGCCGAGCGATTTGCGGTGTCGCGTGCGACCGTGCGCAGTGCTTTGGTGCCGTTGAGTCGGGCCGGAATCCTGGAACGCCACACCGGCCGTGGCGGTGGCACCTTCGTGCGAGCCGATGTGGTGCAGCGCAATGTCGCCGAGCTGGTGGGCCTGCCCACCAGGCTGCACATCGGCGGCCACACGAGCGACACTCGGGTGCTGGGTACATCCCGGCGGCCCGCCACCCCGGCCGAGCGATCCGCTCTTGAAATCGAGGATGGGGCAGAGGTTTTCGATGTGCGGCGGCTTCGCTACGCCGACGGGGTGCCGCTCTCGGTCGACAATGCGTGCTTCGCTGCCGAGCTGGTTCCGGACTTGCTGGAACAACCGCTCGGCGGATCCCTCTACGAGCTGTGCGAGCTGCGCTACGGATTGATCGCCGACTCGTCGACAGAGACGATCGAAGTGGTGAGTGCAAATCCACGTGAGGCCGAGTGGCTTGACGTGCCCCATCGCAGGCCCTTGTTGGCCATCACGCGGGTAACCCGTAGTACGGACGGGCGTCCGTTCGAGTACAGCTATGACCTGTTCCGTGCCGACCGGGTACGACTGACCGCCACCATGACATCGGCCGTCGCGCAAGAGAGTCGCGGGGCGGACGGCAAGGTGGAACGCGCGGTGAGCAGCCTGGCCGCCCACCGGAGGCGGGACGATACGCTGCTGGCATGACGAAACCCGAGATTGATTTTCAGCCAGGTCCAGCACCCACCGAACTGGTCATCAAGGACATCACCGTCGGTGACGGCGCCGAGGCCGCGCCCGGATCTGTCGTCAACGTTCATTACGTCGGAGTCGAATTCGAGAGCGGCGAGGAATTCGACAGCTCGTGGAACCGTGGCGAGTCCATCGAGTTCCCGCTCGGCGCACTCATCCAGGGCTGGCAGGACGGCATTCCCGGCATGAAGGTCGGCGGACGTCGTCAGCTCACCGTGCCGCCGGCGCAGGCCTACGGCGAGGCGGGCGCAGGGCACCAGCTGTCGGGCAAGACGCTGGTGTTCGTGATCGACCTGCTCGGCGCGCGCTAGGACTAATGCCCGGGGAGGCGCAGCACCAGTCTTGCGCCTCCCAACGGGCTAGATTCCAAAGCCGCTGTACCGCCGTGGAGTTCGGCTTGCTGAGCGACCAGGGCCAGGCCCAATCCGGAGCCGGTGTGCGATGCGGTGGAGCCGCGTGAGAACCGTTCGAAGACGATCTCACGCTCGGCTTCGGGAATGCCGGTGCCGTTGTCGTCAATCGCGATTTCCACACCGTGCACCGTGCTGATCGCCGAGAGCCGAACCTCTGACGCGCCGCCGTGCCGGACAGCGTTCTTGATCGCATTGTCGATCACCAGCCGCAGCCCCGCGGGCAGCCCCAACATCAAGATGGTCGACGAGGGAACCAGGGACACCTCGACATTCGGAAAACTGCGGTCGGCATCGTGCGCTGCGCGGTCCAGTAGCTCGGTGATATCGACCGGTACGTGGTCATCCTCGGTGGTCAGGTCGCCCTGTGCGAGTCTCTCGAGCGCGGAAAGCGTTGCCTCGATGCGGGTTTGAGTGCGTACGGTTTCCTCGAGGATCTCGGCGCGCTGGTCCTCGCTGAGGTTGAGTGTGGAGAGTACCTCGAGGTTGGTCCGCATCGCCGTGAGCGGGGTGCGCAGTTCATGAGAGGCAACCGCGGAGAAGTCGCGCGCGGTTTCGAGGGCGGCCTTGGTCTTTTCCTGCTCGTTGTTGATGCGTTCGAGCATTCCCTCGACCGCCTCGGAGATCTCGACGGCCTCGCGTACACCGCGCACATTCACGTCATCGGGGTTGGATTGCGCGTTGATCAGGCGCGCCTGCTGCGCCAGCAGCCGGAAGGGGCTCACCACGATGAGGGAAATCACCCAGCCCACGATCACGGTCCCGATCAGTACGCCGCTACAGATCGCGAGGATGCGGATGTGGTACCGGTCGATCTGCCGCTGTGTCTCGGCGATCGGAGCGCCGACCGCGACGGGGATGTTGCCTGGGGCGATGAACGACCGGACCCGGTATTCGACGCCGTTGATCGTGGTGTTGGCATAGCCGGGCTCCAGTAGTGGCAATTCCACATCACTGGGGATGGACTTGGTCAGCCCGGCCACGCGGGCGGTGAGCACCAGGCCGTCGGGGGTGTCGATCTTCCCTTCCGAACTGATCACTGAATTCAGCAGGCTCGAGACGGCGCCGAGGCTAGACACCGAGTCCAGCCGGCGGTCCAGCTGGCTGTTCTGGTCATCCTCGACACCTAGCCACACCCAGGTGCCGAGCGTGACCACCAGGACCATCACGCCCAGCGCGGCGATGGCGACCAGGGTGCGCAGTGAGAAGACCCGCATGGGCCTTTCCAGTAGTCGGTAGGCCAGGTCGGTGATCCGCTGGCTGCGGTGCTTGCTGGCAGTGGTCACGCAGGTTTGTTGGTCTTCGCGCAAGCGGCTCATGCTGGCTACTGGGACCGCAGCACGAACCCGACGCCGCGCACAGTGTGCAGCAGGCGAGGCGCGCCACTGGTCTCCAGCTTGCGGCGCAGGTAGCCGATGAACACGTCGACGACGTTGGTATCGGCGGCGAAGTCGTATCCCCACACCAGCTCCAGCAGCTGGGCGCGGGACAGCACTGCGGTCTTGTGTTCGGCCAGCACGGCCAGCAGATCGAACTCGCGTTTGGTGAGGTCGACCTCGACACCGTTGATGCGGGCACGCCGACCGGGGATCTCGACCTCCAGGGGGCCGACGGTGATGGTCTCGGTGGACGAGGTGGCCACCGCGCCGCGGCGGCGTAGTAGTGCTTTCACCCGGGCCACCAGTTCGGCGAGTACGAACGGCTTGGTCAGGTAGTCGTCGGCGCCCGCCTCAAGGCCGGCCACCCGGTCGTCCACCGAGGTGCGGGCGGACAGCACGCACACCGGTACATCGTTGTCCATCGCGCGCAGCGCGGTCACCACGCTGACACCGTCGAGCACGGGCATGTTGATATCCAGCACGATCGCGTCCGGGCGATGCTCAGTGGCGCAGCGCAGCGCTTCGGCGCCGTCGCTGGCGGTGTTCACCTCGAAACCGGAGAGACGCAGGCCACGCTCCAGCGAGGCGAGCACATCGGCGTCGTCATCGACCACTAATACGCGCGGGGAGGCGTGCCCGGCGTCTTGTGATGAGCCGCTTGCGCGAAGTCCATCAGGCATGCCTGCCATCTTGCCCGATGCAACGCTCAAAACCTTCCATCTGCTGACACCGGTGCTGTCCCGTGAGTCGCCAGTATCATGAAAGCTGATAATCTGGCGTCCCATACCGAAAGCTTGCGCATGTCAAAAACAGTAACTGTAAAGCTGGTTTCCTATGTTGCTGGCGTTTGCGCCGTGCTTGGTCTGGGGCTGCTTTCCGAGGGTGCGGCTGTCGCTCACGCCGATCCCACATTCCCTGATCTGAACGGGTTCGCGGCGGTGGCTCCTGATGGATTCTTCGTGACCAACGAGAACTCCTCGGTGCGGTCGATCCACTTCTCGACCCCGGACGGAATCGGCTGTATGTTCCGCGCCTCGGCCAATATCACGCCCACCTCACGGCAACGCCTGAGCTGCGATGGTGCCGTCCCCGGGATTCCCGGGGATGCACAGAGCGCGCCGAACGTGCCGGGTGTCGGCGGTGCGAGCGCGAATGTGCCGGGGCTGGGCGGCGTGAACATCCCGGGCGTGGGGACCTGCCCGATGGGTACCGTCGCGCAGAAGGGTGACGGCGCGTTCGAGATCAGCAAGGGTGCCTGGTCCTGCGGCACCAAACCCGAGGCGCCCGTACTCAATGTCGGGCAGAAGCTCACCTACGGCAATGTCACGTGTGCCGTCGGCGTGGGTAGCCTGACCGCCTGCCAGGTGAGTATGGGCGATCAGAAGCACGGCTTCGTGCTGCAGCCCTCGGGCAGCACGTCCTTTTAGGGATGGTTTTGGGCGGGAAGGTTTAAGTAGTTCATCAGCTCGACGACAGCGGCACGCGACGCCCGGTTGGCGCCGATGGTGCTGGCGGAGGATCCGTAGCCCAGCAGATGGATGGCGGGCCGTCCCGTGACTTGCGTGAGCAGCCGGCCGGTCATCGTGATGCCGCCGCGATCGTTGCGCAGGCGCAGCGGTGCCAGGTGGTCCAGGGCGTGCCGGAACCCGGTGCACCACAGGATCACGTCGACATCCAGTGAGCTGCCGTCGGGCCAGGCCACCCCGGTCGGGGTGATGCGGCTGAACATGGGCCGGCGAGTAAGCACCCCGCGCTGTGCGGCCTCGGCGATCTCCGGTGTCCACGGCAGTCCGGTCGCGGACACCACCGAGCGTTGTGGTTCCCCGCGGCGCGACCGTTCGTCCACACCGGCGACCGCGGCACGCAGTCGATCGACGGTGAAATCCGTGACGAATACCGGCTCACTCCGGGTCACCCACGACGTGCGTGTGACCGTGGATATCTCGGCCAGTAACTGCACAGCGGACACCCCACCGCCGACCACCAGCACGTGTTGGCCTGCGAATTCCTCCGGCGTGCGGTAGTCGTGGGTGTGCAGCTGACGGCCCGCGAAGGTGGCCGAGCCCGGAACGAACGGGACGAACGGCTTGTCCCAGGTGCCCGTGGCATTGATCAATCCGCGGACGGTGAACTCGCCCGCGGACGTTCCTAGCGAGAACCCGCCGGAAACGGCCCGCACCTCTCGTACGTGCACGGGCCGATGGACATCGAGGCCGTACCGATGTTCGTACTCGTCGAAGTACCGGGGCATGGCGGTTGACGCCCTGATGGTGCCCGTCTCGTCGAACGGCAGTCCAGGCAGTTGATAGATGCGATTGGTGTTGTCGAGGGTCAACGTGGGCCATCGGAATTGCCATGCCCCGCCCGGGCCGGGGGAGTGATCGAGGACGACGAATCCGCCGCCGGGCTCAAGGCCGCGCCGCCGCAGGAAGTATCCCGCCGCGATCCCGGCCTGCCCGCCACCAATCACGGCGACGGTAATCATGGGCGCCATATTAGGGTGGTCGCCATGATCGGTGTAACTAGCGACGGTCCCGTCACCACCATTGAGCTGCAGCGCCCAGAACGGCGCAACGCGGTGACCTACGAGTTGGCGCTCGCCTTCGCCGAGGAGGTTCGCAAGGCAGCTGAAACGGCCCGCGTCATCGTCGTCACCGGGCAGGGCACGTCGTTCTGCGCGGGTGCCGACCTTTCCAGCGGTGCCCCTGATCCCGACAAGTTCGCCGATGCCTGGCAGCACTCGATCAAGAGCATCGACGCTGCCGACATTCCGGTCATCGCCGCCGTCAACGGCCCCGCCATCGGTGCCGGTGTGATGCTGGCGATGGTGGCCGATCTGCGGGTGGTCTCCGAGACCGCGCGTTTCCAATTCCCGGTGGCCAAATACGGTATCGCCCTGGATAACTGGAGTATCCGCCGACTGTCCTCATTGGTTGGGTACGGACGCGCACGTGGGATGCTGTTGGCCGCCGAGCCGCTCGACGCGCAGGCCGCCTTCCAGACCGGACTGGCCAACCGCATCGGAGAGCTTGCCGACGCGCAGGCCTGGGCGGCCGAGCTGGCCGGGTTCGCACCGTTGGCACTCAAGCACGCCAAGCGCGTGCTCAATGACGACGGTGCGTTTGAGGATCAGCTGCCCGAACACAAGGTGTTGTTCGACAAGGCCTGGAGTAGCCAAGACATCATCGAGGCTCAGGTCGCGCGAATCCAGAAGCGCCCTCCCAACTTCCAGGGAGCCTGAGCATGCGGGCGCTCTGGGTTGGCGCCGGCGCAGCTCTTGCGTCGACGTGGATCGGTCGCGCCCTGCGTGACGTCCCGCGGACGCTGGGCGCCAGCAAGGAACGCATCGCCGAGGTTGCCGAGGGATCGCCGCAGTACCGGAACGGTTCCTTCCGCAACGCCGAACCGGCCCGGCAGTTTTCGCCTGATGCGGAGGCCACGACAGTGGTGTGGGACGTGATCACCCGGCGCGGTGCGGGAACGCCGAAGGGCGAAGTACCGCTGGTGGTCCCGGAGTTTTCCGGTCCGCCCGCGGAGCTTGCGGCGACCTGGTTTGGGCATTCGAGCATGCTCGTCGAGATCGATGGGTACCGCGTGCTCACGGACCCGGTGTGGAGTGACCGCTGCTCGCCCTCGCGGGCCGTTGGCCCGCACCGACAGCACCCCGTGCCCCTGGAGCTATCGGCGTTGCCTGCCCTGGACGCCGTGGTGATCAGCCACGACCACTACGACCATCTCGATATGGACACCATCATTGCGCTGACGCGTAGCCAGAACGCGGTGTTCGTGGTGCCACTCGGGGTCGGCGCGCATCTGCGCGGCTGGGGCGTCTCTCCTGCCCGGGTCATCGAGCTCGACTGGGACCAGAGTCATCAGCTCGGAAAGCTGATACTCACCTGCACCCAGGCGCGGCATTTCTCGGGCAGATCACTAACCCGCAATACCACGCTGTGGGCCTCCTGGGCCATCGCCGGACCCAAGCACAAGGTGTTCTTCGGGGGCGACACCGGATACACCAAGGCGTTCAAGGTCATTGGTGATACCTACGGGCCCTTTGATCTCACGCTGTTGCCCGTTGGGGCCTACAACACATCGTGGGCCGACATTCACATGAATCCCGAAGAGGCCGTGCAAACTCACCGGGATCTCGCGACCCCGCGGGCTCCACTGCTACCCATTCACTGGGCGACGTTCAACCTGGCGCTGCATCCGTGGGCCGAGCCGATTGAGCGGCTGCTCACCGCCGCCGACGAGCAGGGCGTCACGGCCGTGGTGCCCAAGCCCGGGCAGCGGGCCGATGCGCAGCGGCCCGCTGCCCCCGACGGCTGGTGGCGTCTTTCCTAACGCTTGTGCGCTTGTAGCAGGAACGCGGGCTGCTTGTTGCGGCCCTTCTCGTCCTTGTGGAACGCAGGCATCTCGAAGTCGGCCCCGGGCAGCACTTCCGGGACGTTCGAGTGGATGAACGCGGGACGCAGCTCGTCGATCACCCAGTAGGGTTCGACCGCCGCACGCAGCTCGTCCTCGGAGACCGCGTTGGGGCCGATCCCGGGTGGAAAGGCGCCGACGGCGAAGACCAGCACGTAGTACGACGCGTCGGGAGCGGCCGCACGAGAGATCGACTGCTGGTAGCCCTCGCGCGCCTCGACGGGGATCGAGTGGAACAGCGTGCTGTCGACGATGGTGTTGAAGCGCCCGTCGTAACCGGAGAAGTCGGTGATATCGGCGACCTCGAAGCTGGCGTTGGTCAATCCGCGTTCGGCGGCCGCGGCCCGCGCCGCCTCGATCGCGGTCGGGGACAGGTCAAGGCCGAGGGTGGTGTGCCCCTGCGCGGCAAGCCGCAGCGAGGTTTCGGCGTGCCCGCATCCGACGTCGAGGACGTCGCCATGGAACTTGCCCGCCTCGATCAGCGCGGCCAGCTCGGGTTGCGGCTCGCCGATGTTCCATGGCGGCTCACCTCGGAAGATCTCGCTCTTACCTTGGTATGAGGCATCCCAGTCCGGCAGCTCGTTTGATGTCATACCACCTGACATTACTCGCGTTCGTTGCGAACACGCCACGACAATCGGGCCAAATAATCGCGCCGTGTTCCCACTCGGCGGCCGTGCCAGGCGATCGCCGGTCGCTACTGTGCAGGGGTGGCAACGATCGAGGAGTTGACGTCGGGTGGATTGACCGCCGCCGAGGTCGCTGAGCGAGTAGCGCAGGGGAAGACCAATGATGTCCCCTCCCGGGCGGCACGCAGCGTGTCGGACATTGTGCGAGCCAACGTCTTCACCCGAATCAACGCGATCCTTGGCGTGCTGCTGATCATCGTGCTGTCCACGGGCTCGGTCATCAACGGGGCATTCGGTCTGCTGATCATCGCGAACAGCGCCGTGGGCATCATTCAGGAACTGCGCGCCAAGCAGACGCTCGACAAGCTCGCCATTGTCGGCCAGACCCGGCCGGTGGTCCGGCGCGACGGAGCGGCGACGGCTCTCGCGCCCAACGACGTGGTCCTCGACGACATCATCGAGCTGGGACCCGGCGATCAGATCGTGGTGGACGGCGAGGTCATCGAAGAGGCCGCCCTCGAAGTCGACGAGTCGCTGCTGACCGGTGAGGCCGATCCCATCGATAAGACCGTTGGTTCCCCCGTGCTTTCGGGGAGCTTCGTGGTTGCGGGCAGCGGCGCGTATCGGGCGACCAAGGTAGGGCGCGAGGCCTACGCGGCCAAGCTGGCCGAGGAAGCCTCGAAGTTCACCTTGGTGCATTCCGAACTGCGCAATGGCATCAACAAGATTCTGCAGTTCATCACGTACCTACTGCTGCCCGCGGGCGCGCTGATTATCTACATCCAGCTGTTCACCACAGGTGACAGTTGGCAGGAATCGGTACTTCGCATGGTGGGCGCACTGGTCCCGATGGTGCCCGAAGGCCTGGTGTTGATGACGTCAATTGCCTTCGCGGTCGGTGTGGTTCGGCTGGGGCGGCGCCAATGCCTGGTGCAGGAGTTGCCCGCCATCGAGGGGCTGGCTCGAGTAGACACGGTATGCGCCGACAAGACCGGCACCCTCACCGAGAATGGCATGCGGCTTTCGGATGTGAAGAAACTGGGCGGCGACGGTGATCACGTGGACGCATTGACGGCGCTGTCGCAACTCGCGGCCGATGATCCGCGGCCCAATGCGAGCATCGCCGCCATCGCGGAGGCGTACGACTCCCCGCCGGGCTGGAAATCGACTGCGATCGCCCCCTTTTCGTCGGCCAAGAAGTGGAGCGGTGCCTCCTACGGTGAGTATGGCAACTGGGTGATCGGCGCCCCCGATGTACTTCTCGATCCGGCCGACCCCGTCGCCACCACCGCCGAGGAGATCGGATCCCGGGGTCTGCGGGTGCTGCTGCTCGCCTCGGCGGAATTGTCCGTCGACGACGCCCACGCGCCCGGTGCGATTACCTCGCGTGCACTGGTGGTGTTGGAGCAGAAGATCCGCCCCGATGCCCGCGATACCCTTGATTACTTTGCTTCCCAGCATGTCTCGATCAAGGTGATCTCCGGCGACAACGCGGTCTCGGTGAGCGCTGTGGCCCAGACTCTGGGGCTCTCCGGCGCCGCCGTGGACGCGCGCACCCTGCCCACCGATACCGACAAGCTGGCCGACACTCTCGCGGTTGCGACCACCTTCGGGCGGGTACGGCCCGACCAGAAGCGGGCGATGGTCAAGGCTCTGCAATCGCATGGCCACACCGTCGCGATGACCGGTGACGGCGTCAATGACGTGCTCGCGCTCAAGGACGCCGATATCGGTGTCGCGATGGGTGCCGGTAGCTCCGCCTCACGCGCGGTGGCTCAGATTGTCTTGTTGGACAACAAATTCGCGACCCTGCCCTATGTGGTTGCCGAGGGTCGGCGCGTTATCGGCAACATTGAACGAGTTTCCAACCTGTTTTTGACCAAGACGGTGTACTCGGTGCTGCTGGCGCTGACGGTGGGGC
This sequence comes from Mycobacterium sp. D16R24, assembly GCF_002013385.1. Lineage (NCBI taxonomy): Bacteria > Bacillati > Actinomycetota > Actinomycetes > Mycobacteriales > Mycobacteriaceae > Mycobacterium > Mycobacterium sp. D16R24. The sequence goes on from NZ_MAEV01000021.1 coordinate 124,723, forward strand.
TGGCGGGGCTGGGCTCGAAGGTCTTCCACTACGGCGCCGTGCCGTTCCCGTTCCAGCCGATTCACGTCACCATCGCGGCCTGGTTCACCATCGGTATCCCGGCGTTCATCCTGTCGTTGGCGCCGAATAACGAACGCGCACAGACAGGATTCGTGCGCCGGGTGATGATATCGGCAATTCCGTCGGGTTTGACGGTAGGCGTCGCGACGTTCCTGTCCTACCTGTTGGCTCGTCAGACTCTGCAGGTCACCGGCAACAGCACGCAGGCGTCGACCGCTGCGCTGATCACCGAGCTGGTAGCGGCGGTGTGGGTACTTGCGGTGGTGGCTCGCCCTTATCGGTGGTGGCGGGTGGCGCTGGTGACATGCTCCGGGCTGGGCTACGCGGTGATTTTTGCGATTCCCTTGGCGCGAAAGACATTCATGCTTGATCCGAGCAATCTGGCGGTCACCGGACCCGCGCTGGGCATCGGCATCGCGGCCGCCGTGGTGATCGAGGTGTTGTGGTGGCTGCAGGGTAAGTGGTCCGGCCAGCCACGCCATTTCTGGGCCACCGAAGACGACTGAAGTAAATCGGATGCGCGCAATAGGCGCGGTTCGCTATCTTTGCTCACGCGGAGATCAAGCGGCGCCCCGGCATCGCCGGTCGGCGTACCGCGTGTTGGGCCTTCGCCTTAGTGGTACGCCCTCTTCAGGCTAGTGGGTTCGAGTCCCTCACGGGACGGCTTCCAGGCTGCGCGCCGTAGGGCTCGCGGTTCGGTCCTGCGGGGAGCGCTGTGGCGATTCCTCCCACCGGCTCGCGATGCTGTCCGGAAGCCGTTCCTCCACAACTGAATTACGACAAAAATAGGTAAGAGAGGTGAACAAAGAATGAGTATGTGGGACGGGATCTTCGGGCAGAAGGTCACGATCATGGAGTGGCAGCGCGGTGTGCTGTACCGCGAAGGTGTGTTCGAGGCGGTGCTGGCACCTGGCGTTCATTACACACGCCCGCGTACCGACACTTTGGTCACCGTGGACATGCGGACGCAGTCGGTGCAAGTTGCTGGCCAAGATGTGCTGACCGTTGACGGTTTCACTGTGAAGGTATCGGCGGCGGTCAACTACACGGTGTCCAACCCGAGCGTTTTCGCTACGGCCGAGGGCGGTTCGGTGCACTGGAACATCTACCTGCGCACCCAGCTGCAGGTGCGTGACGCCGCCGCGGCACTGACTCTCGATGAGCTGCTGGCTCGGCGGGGTCAGATTCTGGGTGCCGACGCTGTCGCAAGACTCGCGGCAGAAGTAGAAGAGCTCGGTGTAACGGTGACGTGGTTCGTCGTCAAGGACATCATGCTGTCCGGCGAAGTGCGCAAGGCACTGGCTGAGCCGCTGCTGGCGCGAGAGGCGGGTAAGGCTCAGTTGGAACGAGCTCGCTCCGACGCAGCAGTATTGCGCACGATGGCGAACACCGCCAAGCTGCTGCGGGAGAACCCCGAGCTGCTGAGGCTGCGGACCCTCGAGTCGGTGGCCGAGGGCAGGGCCATGGTCGTCCTCAACGCACCGTGACCGCTCGCGCTTAGAAGCTGAACCGCATGATCCTGCCGATGTCACGCAGGGCGGGGATGTGCGAGATCACCTTCATCTGGATGCGGCCCGATAGTGGCAGGTGCTCCTTACCTGCCACGTCGGTGCTGCGCAAGTCGTCGACGCAGTGCAGCCCAGGGTGCAGCGCTTCGATCTGCCCGGGGTCGTCGATCCCCCAGTGCAAGGTGGCACCCGCGTTGCGCACCGCGGGCACCAGCTTCTGCAGCGTGATCCCGATGCTGCCGTAGCAGTCGAAGGCCAGTTGTCCGCTGGGGAATCGGCCGGTGATCCGCCGGAGCAGGGACTGGCCGTCGGCGGGTGTCAGGTACATGGTCAAACCCTCGAATACCGCGAGGGTCGGCCGGTCGGCCGGGATGCTTTGGAGCCATGCCTCATCGGTGACCGAGCTTCCGACCATCCGATAGTCACCGGCACGCTCGGGGAGCAGCGCGCGCCGCAGCGCGATCACCTCGGGATAGTCGATATCGACCCAGCGCACCGTGTCGGGCGGATTGATCCGGAAGACGCGGGTATCCAGCCCGCAGGCCAGATGCAGCACCGTCGCCTCCCGGTGGACGGTGAGAAACTCCGAGGTCCAGACATCGAGTTGACGGGCGCGCAGCGCTACCCCGATCGCCTGGGTGCCTTTGATCTTGGTTTTGGAGAAGTCGTAGTCGATATGCGCGACGGCGTCCGCGGCGTAGTGGTCATGAAGAACCGAATTGGGAGATGTGGCGTCTTGCGCGCGGCCGTACAAGGTGGCCAGCATCGTCGCAGGAGCGCCGGTCAATGTGATTTTCACAGGGTCCGTCACTCGACCCAACATACGCCGCGATCTCGTACTACAGTTGCGCCGTCCCAGACGAAGGAGAACACGCTCATGGCTGATTTCAAGGGCCTCATCGACAAGCTTAAGAGCCTGTTGGCGGGCAACAAGGACAAGGTGAACCAGGCCGTCGACAAGGTCGGCGACGCGATCGATTCCAAGACCGGCGGCAAGTACAGCGCGGTCGTGGACAAGGTGCAGGACGCCGCCAAGGGTGCGGTCGAGAAGGTAGAAGGCACCGAGTCCCCGAAGGCCGGCGACGCTCAGTAACCGACTGGCGCCGTTGGTTGCGGCGCTGGTGCTGTTCACGGCGGCCTGTGCGCGGGTGGAGGCGGAAGGTGTCGCACCTCCGCCTCCTTCGCCGCCGCCGGGTGAGGTGCTGTCGGATAGGCCGTTGTCGCTCGCCCCGGATCTGGATGCCCACGCCGACGGTCATCTGATCCGATACATGTCGACCTCGGGTGCCACCGGCACACCCACCGAGGTGTCCGGAGTTGTCTTTTCCCCAAAAGGTCGACCACCGCAACAAGGTTGGCCCATCGTGTCAGTGGGACATGGCACCACAGGGCTAGACGACGAGTGCGCGGTTTCTCGTGCTCCCGATTTGCGGGGCTATATCTGGTTGGTGCGCAACCTCACCAAACGCGGCTGGGTAGTGGCTATCACGGATTACGAGGGACTGGGCGTTCCGGGCCCGCATCCGTATCTGGAACCGCGGTCCGAGGGCTTCAATGTGATCGACGCCGCGCGCGCCGCGGTGTCGCTGATCCCCGGGGCTTCGACCACGTGGGCGGCCATTGGCGCTTCCCAGGGCGGCCAGGCGACGTGGGCGGCCGCCGAGCTTGCGGGCGATTACGCCCCCGAGCTGGAGTTTGTGGGCGCGGCCAATCTGTCCCCGGCCGCCGATCTCACCGATATGGCGACTCACGTCGGCGACGGCCGATACGACTGGAGTCAGCTCTCGATGATGCCCACCTTGCTGACGGGGCTGTCGGTCACCATTCCGGAGCTGAGGCCGGAGAACTTTCTGCACGGATCCTTCCAGGACAACCCGCATGACAAGGCGCTCCTGCTGGGGTGTCACAACGGACTGGACCCCGCGCGGGCAGCGGCCATAGGTAGATTGCGCGCCAACGATTTTCACGGCACCACCGCATTGGACCCGGCGATTTTCGCGGCTACACTGAAGCGGATCGCGCTACCGCTCGGCCCGGCGTCCGGGCCGATGCTCGTGTATGCCGGTGGGGCCGACCGTCTCATTGACGCACGCTGGATCCACGCGGCGGTGCGACGGGCCTGCGTGCTGGGTGACACGGTCCAGGAGATCATCGCGCCGGGTAAGGGGCACGTGGACCCCGACGGGGAACGGCTGGGGGTGCAGTGGATCGCGGATCGGTTTGCCGGGATCCCAGCCTCCAGTAACTGCTAGCCCCGGGTTGGTATCGCTCCGGTATCGTTTGCCGACGTGGCAGCCAAACT
>NZ_MAEV01000022.1:0-126854 GCF_002013385.1 Mycobacterium sp. D16R24
TCTACTTGATTCGTTGTTGGCGAGCCTGGCGGGCCTGCTCTTTGAACGACTCTTCGACATCACCGAAGCGCTCGACGTATCGGTCGCCGATCTCGTCTCCGACGATGACCGCTGGCTGTCGTTGGTAACAGCGAGACAGCACCCCGTCCAACGCACAGCGCAACTCGCGTGTGGGACACATGTAGCCGACCGAACGGCCCACATCGCCGACCCGATATACATGTGTCCCACCGCTGGAACAGGAATGAAGCTCAGATCTAGCTGTGCCGGTACAGATAAATCGGCCAATGTGTTTGTCATATCAGAAGATTTGGAAACATCCGGAGACTGACCGAGATCGCAGTGGTCTGCAAGGGTGAGGATGGGATTGCGCGGGTGATACCAGCATGGAACGTTGACGGCAGGACTTGTTCCGGTGCGGCGCAGCTCGACGCGTTGATCGCACGGTGTGTGACATGATGCAGGCTCTGCTGCTACTAGCCGCCGCATTTCTCCTTGTGCCGCAGAGGCACTCGCGGATAGGGCGGGGTGGGGTATCTCCTCGGCGGTGGAACGGAAAACTGGTGGCGGCACCATGGGGTGGTCTGATGCTGATAGCCGTGTGGTTGTTGCCGTTGTCGGTGGTGCTGGCGGTGGGCATTGCTGGCGGCACGCTGTGTGTGCGGTGGCGCCGTCGTCGACGGTTGAGAGTCCAATCGGAGGAACTGATCGTCTTGGAGTCTTGTCTCGAGGTGATTGTCGGTGAGCTGAGGGCGGGCGCGCATCCTGTGCACGCGTTCGAGGTCACTGCAGCAGAGCTTGGCGGAACAACCGGGGAGGTGTTCGCCGCCATCGCCTCCCGCGCGCGCCTGGGGGTGACGCTCGATCCGGCCGTGCCGAGGTCGGGTCCATTGGCAGCGCAGTGGGGCCGGATCAGCCGTGGCTGGATGCTGGCTCAGCGTCACGGCCTCGCCGTCGCGGACCTGCTCGATGTGTGTAGAACGGATCTACAAGAACAGCAACGATTTACGGCACGGGTGAATGCTGGCCTCGCGGGGCCGCGTGCGACGGCAGCGGTACTTACCGGACTACCGGCAGCAGGAATCGGGCTCGGGCAGATGATCGGAGCCAAGCCGCTGAGCGTGCTCTGTGCGGGCGGACTGGGTGGCGTGCTACTCGTTGTCGGGGTGGCGTTGGCATCTGTCGGTCTGCTGTGGTCCGACGTAATCACCGCGAAGGCATTGCGGTGATTACGGCTCTGCTGCTGCTTGCCTCGGCAACCTTGAGCCTGCCGGGGGCGTTGCGGGCCCGTACGAGGCTGTCGTGTGGTGATGCACCTGTCACGGCGGATCGCGACACCACCGAAAAGGGTTTGTTAGGAATGGCGTTCAGCCTTGACATGCTGAGTGTGTGCCTTCGATCGGGGATGCCAGTGGCGACTGCGGCGTTGGTGGTGTCCTTCTGCGCGCCATCAGAATTGGCCCGTGTCCTGAACCGTGCGGGAGAGATGCTCGCCTTGGGTGCGTCACCGTCGGCGGCCTGGGCTGACGCAGGATCTGCGGATGATCTGGGATACGAGCAGCGGCAGGCGCTGGCCAGATTGGCACGGCGATCGGCCGACTCCGGTGCGGTGATGGCTGCGGGGTTTGCGTCGCTGGCCGTTCAGTGTCGTCGGGATGCGGTCGACTCGGCCGTGGCTACCGCCGAGCGCGCCGGTGTGCTCATCGGTGCGCCACTGGGGTTGTGCTTTCTGCCGTCATTCGTCTGCCTGGGCATCGTGCCTGTCGTCATGGGTTTGGCGAGGGATGTGTTCAGCAGCGGTGTGCTGTGATCCGCGGAAGGGCCGCGGGGTCGAGAGGGAGGGAAACCATTGATACACAACATATTGACGAAGCTACGTCGACGGCTGGTGGTGGTCGTCAAGTCCGAGGATGGCATGTCCACCGTGGAGTATGCGATCGGCACAATCGCGGCAGCGGCCTTCGGGGCGATCCTCTACACGGTGGTCACCGGGGACTCGATCGTCAGTGCGCTCACCAACATCATCGCTCGCGCACTCAACACCAGCGTCTAGGCGACGACACCGGAGCCGTCACCGTCGAGGCCGCCTTCGGCATAGCGGCCTTGGTGGCGGTACTCGTGTTGTGTTCCGCGGGAATCCAGGCGGTATCGATGCAGGTGCGCTGTGTGGACGCCGCGCGGGAGGCTGCGCGATTGGTGGCACGCGGAGATGACGCCGATGCGAGAACGGTCGTGCAGCGGCTCGCCCCGCGCGGTGCGGTGCTCGAGGTGCGGCGCGACGGCGACTATGCGGTGGCGCGGGTCGCCGCGACGAGCCGATTGCTGCCTGCCATCACGATTGCCGCCGAGTCGGTTTCGGCGATGGAACCCGAGGGCTGACAACGGCTCGGCGACCATTGTCGCGGTGGCAATGATGGCGGTGCTGTTGGCGTTGACGGCTGGGTGTGCCGCGGTGGGCGAGGCAGTGGTGGCGCGGCATCGGGCTCAGGCCGCCGCCGATCTGTCCGCGCTGGCCGGGGCGCAGCGGGCGCTCTACGGCACCGCTCCCGCCTGTGCGGAGGCGACCGTTGCCGCCCGGAGGATGGGCGCCGCAGTCACCAACTGCACGGTGGAAGACCTCGATGTTGTTGTTGCTGTGGCTGTTCCGGTGATGCTCGGCCGATTCGGTGTTGGCCAGGCCAGAGTGGCGGCTCGTGCGGGGCCGGTTGCCGAGGGAGGGTGACGCAATGACGACTTTCGTGGCTCCGTTCGCGTCGCACCGGGCCAACTGCGACCTCACGTACCGTACAAATCAAGCAGCTTTAGCGTGACGCCATTGGTCCAGCCGAAGCCATCTTGCAGCGGGTACTCCCCGCCTACTCCACCACCGGTATTACCGGTTGAGACCACCGCCGCATCGTGTATGTGTGCGAACCGAAGCGTTCGAAAGCCTATGTGTCGTCGGTGATGTTGCGTGGCGACGGCATGCGGCGTGCATTCGATGAGGCGGGCGGCGTCGCCAACGACGTCACACTGGCAAAGGAAGCCGCCACCAGCCTCCTTACTGGTGAGTAACGCCCTTCTGTCATCGTGGCTCATCATGATGCACTCGCGGCCGGTGTTCTGGCCGGCGCCAGGGCGACGGGAGTCGCAGTGCCCCAGCAACTGGCGGTCATGGGGTTCGACGACGGAATGCTGGCAGAAAGCCTCGGCATGACAACAATCCGGCTGTCCTTCGAAGAAGCCGGACGGCTCGGCGCTAGACTTCTGCAGTCCTTGATTAGCAACGCTGAGCAATCCCCCACCAGGACAGTGCTCATCCCGCAGCTGGTGATCCGCTCCACATCCTGAACGACACATTGCTGAGTATGTGGGTACGCACGCTCGTACGCATCAGAGCGCCGCAACCAGGACCAGTCCACCGCTCATCGCCACGAATGACGTGAACGTGGCGGCCTTGAAGCTGGCGGAGGATGTGATGTTCTCCTTGAACGCCATGGGGAGAAACAGGGTTGGATTCAGTAGCGCGCCAAAGACCACGACTGCGGCCAGCCAGCCGGGCATGCCCGGTACGGCCAGGCCCACCGCGATCAGGAGTATCCCCATCATGATGTAGTCCAGGTGGGCCTGCAGAAACCTGCGCCCGTTCGTCACGCCGATGCGCTTGAGTAGTTGCGGGGCAAGGAAGTTCGCGGCCACCGTCCACCCCATCATCGCGCCGAATGCCAGTTCGGCCAGTCCTATGCGCACCACGAGGTTCATGCGCCCACCATGTTTCTGCGGTACCACCGTCGGCCATGCCACCGTTGGTAGTGCCATGCCGCGGTGGGCAGTACGCCACGGGGATGCAGCCAGAAGCGATCAGGAATCTCGGCCGTGGGTACCTGACGCCCCGGGTCGATATCGCCGAGAAGGATGCCTTGACCCTGCTCGGGGCGTCGTTCGGCGATGATGTGCCCGGCGCTATCGGTGATAAGGGTGGATCCCTCGAAGTGGCCCCGGTACTCGAGGGGCAGCCAGGGCATGGCGCAGCGGAATTCTCCGACGTGCGCGGCGTGAACAACGGGTGCTCCAACATATTTGGCGAAGGTGCCCGCTGCGGTGCGGGCTGTCTCGTGGTTACGGCGTTCCATCGCCTCGAAGGTCGCGCGTGGGTGCCACGGCGGTACCGACCACCAGCCGGAGCCGGTCATGACCAGATCGACGCGTGAACGCATCCGTTGTGCCGTGCGGGTGCGCATCAATTCCCAACACACAGCCGCCCCGACCTCATAGGTCCCCGCGCGGAACACTCCGTCATCCTGACCGCCGATATAGAAGGAGTTCTCCCACATGGTCGGGAGGTCCTTGTCGTGACGTCCGACTACTCCGGTCGCATCCGCCGCGACGTAGGCATTGCGGACGTGCCCGTCCTTGTCTCGGCACAGGAACGAGCCGCCCACGAGCGCGTCGTAGCGACGGGCCAGTGAACACAGCAGTTCGGTGGCCTCACCCGAGAAGGGCAGCGCCGCATCCTTCAAGGACGGGTCGAAGGCGATCCCGCTGGTGAAGAACTCGGGCAACGCGATGATGCGCGCCCCGGACCGGCCTGCCTCGTCGGCGAGCGCAGCGCACCTGTCCAGGTTCGCGGCCACATCGCCGATGACTGCCTCGAGTTGGATCGCCGCTGCCAGCACCATAACCGAACGCTACTACAAAACCGAACGTTCCTACAAGAGTTTGTCGCGGATGAGGCCCCGCTCGATGATCTCGCGACCCAGTGCCAGCACGCGTTGCATTTCGGCGGGCTCGAGTCGCAGCCGGTCGGGACGTAAATTGAGCGACAGCACGCCGTTCCACGCACCCCACAGGAAGATGGATGTCCGGACGGGGTCGGGGCAGTGCAGCTCGCCTGCGGCATCGGCACGGCGGAGCACATCGGCGATGTCGCCGACGAGCGACTCGACCTTGTCGGCGATCCGGCGTTCGACCTCGTCGGCCATATCGCCGGGGGGAACATCCAAGGTGCGGAGGGCGATCATGCGGAAGTATCCCGGGTTCTGCAGATGGAAATCGCAGTAGGCATCACTGGCGGCGCGCAGCTCCTCCATGGGGGTGCGCCCATCGCCGAACGCCGCGGCCATTGCTTGCTCGTTGACCAACAGGGCCCGCTCGACGAGCGCAAGATATAGGCGTTCCTTGTTCTTGAAGTGGTGGTAGATCGAGCCGACCGCGAGGTCGGCGGTCTCGGCGATGGCATCCATCGTGACCGCATGGAACCCGCGCTCCACGAAGAGCCCTTCGGCCGCATCGAGGATGGCCGCGGTTGTTACAGCAGTGCGACGGTCTTGACGTCGAGCCTTGGTCTCAGACACCCACCGAGGTTACGGGCGCGCGATCACATGGCGGTAGCGTGACCGGATGGTCGTCACCCTGCACCCCAAGTCGGGTCTCAAGGCTCGGTTGCCGTTTCTGTTCGTCCTGCTCTTTGTTAAGCCGCTGCTGATCTTGTTCCCGATCTTCGACGCGGGTCTTCGGCAGCTGAAATGGCTGGACCGGGGCGCTCAGCGGGGGCCCGACGCACCCGGCATCGAGCGGACGCGGATCGTGCTGGCCGACAGACCGACGGATCTGATGGTGCCGGCCGGGACGCAGGCCGGCGACTCCGATACCGCCATCCTCTATCTGCACGGCGGTGCGTTCATCGCGTGCGGCCCGGCTACTCACCGCAAGATCACCGGTCTGTTGGCGCGCCAGCTTCAGATCCCCGTCTACGTGCTCGACTATCGGCAGCTGCCGGAGGTCGGCGTGGGCTCGTCGGTGGCGGATGCGGTGCAGGCCTACCGCGAGCTACTCCAGGACTACGCACGGGTGATTGTCGTCGGAGACTCGGCAGGCGGTTACCTGGGCGGCAAAGTCATCGAATATGCACACACCCACAGGCTGTCGAAACCCGTTGCTTATGTAGGGTATTCACCGCTGCTTGATCTGGATCTGGCCTCCAATCCGTCCAGTACCAGCCGCCACGACGCATACCTGCCCAAGGGTAAGCTGTCGAAGTTGGCACCCAAATTCGACAGGGGCCCAGTGGAATTCACTGGAGAACGGCGGGTGATATCGGTACCGGTCGAGGCATTCCCGCCAACGCTGCTCATCACCGCACAGGACGAGTTCCTGGAGCCTGACGCTCTGGAGCTCGCGGAGAAGCTTACTGGTGCAGGTGTGGTGGCCACGGTGCACAGCTACTCGTGGCAGCTGCACGCCTTCCCGGCCATCGCCGTCTCGCGCGATACGGCCGAGGCCGTCGTTCTCTCCGCCGACTTCATCCGCGAGGCGCTTTCGGTGTCCGAGCAGGAGCAGGCGACCGAACAGACTGGGTAAATACGGCCCGGGAAATATTCGGCACGCGTCTGCGTTGGATTGTGCCGGGCCAGCGGTGCTGGCCGCCGACCCGACGCGAGGAGCCTTCGGACCATGAGCCTGCTGTTCGAGCCGTACCGGCTGCGTGACATTACGATCCCCAACCGGATATGGATGTCGCCTATGTGCCAGTACTCGGCGGACCCTACCGGCCCGTTGACCGGTGTGCCGAACGACTGGCACCGCACTCATCTGATCAGCCGCGCGGTCGGCGGAGCCGGATTGGTGTTCACCGAGGCCACCGCCGTCAACGCGCAAGGGCGGCTCTCCCCGTATGACACCGGGCTGTGGAACGACACTCAGGAACAGGCCTGGGCGGCCATCGTGGAACGCGTCAAGGATTTTGGCGCCGTCCCGGCGGTGCAACTCGGACATGCCGGTCGCAAGGCGTCGACCGTCGCGCCGTGGGATGGGCACCGCTCATTGGACCCCTCGGACCCGTTGAGCTGGCAGGCAATTGGTCCCACCGACGCACCGTACGGCGACTTCGTGCCACCTGCGGCGGCCACCCCCGCCGATCTCACCGCGATCATCGAGGATTATGTGGAGGCCGCGCGGCGCGCGTTGCGGGCAGGTTTCCAGGCGCTTGAGGTGCACGCCGCGCATGGCTACATCCAGCATCAGTTCCTTTCTCCGGCAAGCAATTCCCGCACCGACGAGTACGGCGGCTCCTTTGCCGGCCGCGCCAAGCTCACCCTGGACACCGTCGCGGCGGTACGCACTGTCTGGCCCGAGCGCCTGCCACTGTTCGTCAGGGTGTCGGCGACCGACTGGGTGACCGAGGAGCCCGGGCTGGAGGTGGACAGCTGGACGCCCGATCAGACCGTCGAGCTCGCCAGACAGCTGCAGGAACGCGGCGTAGACCTCATCGATGTATCGACGGGTGGCAATGTGCCGCATGTCCGGATTCCGGCAGGACCCGGATATCAGGTGCGGTTCGCTCGGCGTATCCAGACCGAAACAAGGCTTCCCGCGGCGGCGGTCGGCATGATCACCGAGCCGCATCAGGCCGAATCGATCCTTGCCGCCGGTGATGCTTCCGCGGTGCTGTTGGGCCGCGAGCTGCTACGCGACCCGTACTGGCCACGGCGGGCGGCGCGTGAGCTGGGTGCCGAGCTGAGCCCCGCAGTGCCCAAGCAGTACGCGCGTGCCTTCTAGCCCGGCAGCCGGGACAGCACCAATCGCAGCACCTTGACGGCCGCGGCCTTGTCCAGCGGGGAATTCCCGTTGCCGCACTTGGGTGATTGCACACACGACGGACACCCCGCCTCGCACTCGCACGCCTGGATGGCGTCGGCGGTGGCACCCAGCCAGATCGCCAGCTGCTCGTATCCACGGGCAGCGAAACCCGCGCCGCCGGGGTGGCCGTCGTAGACGAACACCGTCGGTAGGCCGGTCTCGGGTTGCAGCGCGGTCGATACCCCACCGATATCGCCGCGATCGCAGCTGGCGACCAACGGGAGCAGACCGATCGCGGCGTGCTCAGCGGCATGGAAGGCACCGGGTGTGGCGAGTGTGTCGATATCGATGCCTGCCAAAGCCTCCGGGGTGACCGTGTACATCACCGCCTTGGTGCTCAATGTCGAGGACGGCATGTCGAGCTCGACGAAGTCGAGGATCTCGCCGGTTGCCAGCTTACGCAGATAGCCGATCACCTGGTGGGTGACATCCACCGGTACCAGCCCAATCTGTATATCGCCCAGGTGTACCCGTTCGCCCTCGCCCGTGATCGCGATATCAATGGTGGACCGGGCGAATGTCGTGTAATTGGGAGTAGCGTTGTGCACCAGGGCAATTCCGTCACTGAAATCGAGAGAATCGACCAGATACGTCTCGCCGGAATGCAGATAGACGGCTCCGGGATGCACCGAAGCCGGCGCTCGGCCAGTATCGACGGTTCCCAGTACTCGGCCGGTGTCGGCCTCCAGGATCGTGATCTGGCCGCCGATCGATCCACGGATATCCACGGCTGCATAGGGATTGAGTCCCGGGGCCGCGAAGTATCCGCCGGGCCGCTTGCGTAGAAGGCCGTCGTCGACGAGCTCGGAAACCACATCTGCTGCGTCCAAGGATCGTACGTCGTCCTCGGTCAACGGCAGTTCTGTTGCCGCGCACAGCAGATGAGGTCGCAGCACATGCGGATTGGTTGGATCGATCACCACCGCCTCGATCGGTTTGTCCAGCAGCGCGCCCGGATGGTGAACCAGGTAGGTGTCTAGTGGATCGTCACGAGCGACCAGCACCACCAACGAGCCCTGTCCCCGGCGGCCCGAGCGGCCGGCCTGCTGCCAGAATGAGGCCACGGTGCCCGGGAAACCCGCCACCACAACGGCATCCAATCCGGCGATGTCGACGCCCAGCTCCAGAGCGTTCGTCGTTGCCGCGCCGGTCAGCGCGCCCGTCGACAACGCTTGCTCCAATGCCCGGCGGTCCTCCGGCAGATATCCCGCCCGATATGCCGCCACCTGGGATACCAGGGCAGGATCGACCTCGGCAAGCTGATGGGCGGCCCCGAGCGCCGTCATCTCCGCTCCGCGCCGCGATCGGACGAATGTCAGCGTTCGCGCGCCTTCCTGGACCAGATCGGCCAGCAGTCGGGAGGCCTCGGTGCTGACCGGGCGCCGCACGGGTGCCCCGTTCTCGCCGGTGATCGGCAGCAAGGGTGGTTCCCACAGCGCGACCGTGCGCATCCCGTGCGGCGACCCATCGGTGATCACTTCTTCGACCGGCTGTCCGATGAGTGCTTGGGCTGCCGAACCGGGGTTCGAGGTCGTGGCGCTGGCGAATATCACCGTCGGATGCGAACCGTACCGTGCGCACAAGCGCAACAGCCGCTGCAGGACGAGAGCCACATTCGACCCGAAAACTCCTCGGTAGTAATGGCACTCATCCACGATGAGGTAGCGCAATCCGCGCAGGAACACCGACCACCGGGTGTGGTTATGCAGCAAGGACACATGCATCATGTCGGGATTGGTGAAGATCCACCGCGAGCTCTCGCGGGCGAACCGCCGTAACTCGTTGGAGCTGTCCCCGTCGTACGCGCAGGGCAGCACTCGCCCGAAACTTTCTATCTCCGTGATCAATTCGCGTACCGAGCGCAGCTGGTCATGGCCGAGCGCCTTGGTGGGCGCCAGATAGAGCGCGCGTGCCCGCGGCTCCTCGGCCAGGGCGGTCAGGACCGGCAGCTGGTAGGCGACGGACTTCCCGGATGCGGTTCCGGTGGCTACCACCACATGGCGTCCCGCGAACGCCAGGGAGGCGGCGGCGACCTGGTGCGACCACGGAACGGTCACCCCTTGGGCCGCAAACGCAGCGACTGCGTCGGGATGCGCCCACTCGGGCCAGGCCGCCACCTCGGCATTTCGCGCGGGGATATCACAAATATGCCGCACCGGGGTCTCGCCGCTGGGCGTACCGGCCACGATGAGATCCAGCAGTTCGCGACCGTACCCAACCGTCACCGCAAAACACCTCGTGACCTGCACACTTGTGCCAAAATGGCGCCGTGCTCGCTACCGCAGATGGCCATAACGCCAGGGTAAGGCAGGCCGAAAGAGGGTCGAAGTTTCGCCACTGTTCACCGAACTTCCCGGCAATTATCTGGCACACCGCTATCGCCAACGCCCCAAACATGCTCTACTTAAGGGGGTCGCAGCTTCTGTGTTCGTGTTTTGCACTCGCAGGATCGACGTTGTGATCGCGGTTACTGCGAGGATCATTCCACGGGGTATGGCGGTCGGAACGGGGCCCGACGTGCCGAACGGGTATGTCGAACCCAAGTAAAGAAAGATCAAAGAAATGCCACAGGGAACTGTGAAGTGGTTCAACGCGGAAAAAGGCTTCGGATTCATTGCGCCCGAGGACGGCTCCGCTGACGTCTTCGTCCATTACACCGAAATCTCGGGCAACGGATTCCGTACCCTTGAAGAGAACCAGAAGGTCGAGTTCGAGGTAGGCCAGAGCCCCAAGGGCCCGCAGGCTACCGGCGTCCGCGCCGTCTGACCCACATCCGTCGAAGGAACGCCCCCGGCCATGTGCCGGGGGCGTTTCTCGTTCCAAGAAACTCTCCGCGCGCGGGGAGAGCCCCCTAGCTTGCGGAGAAAGTACTGTCTGTGACTGTGAGCCAGCTGTCCTTCTTTTCCGCCGAGTCGGTGCCTCCGGAGGTCACCGATTTGGCGGGGCTGCTGGCCGGACCAGGCCAGGTCGTGGTCGGCGCGGGGGGAGCCCGGATTTCGGTGGTCGTGGATCAGCCGTGGCGTGCGCTGGCGCTGGCCGAGATGATCACCGAAACTGGTCTGCAGGCGGAACTGGGCCACACCGAGACGGGCGCGGAGAACCATCCGCTGGTGCGTACCGCCATGGATCCCGCAGTGTTGCCGGTTGCGCGCGAGTGGACCCGCGGCGCGGTGAAAACTGTGCCCGCGCAATGGTTACCGGGTGCACGTGAGCTGCGGGCATGGGTGCTCGCCGCAGGCTCGCCGGAGGCCGACAGGTACCTCCTGGGACTGGACCCACATGCCCCCGATACGCATTCGTCGCTGGCGGCAGCGCTGATGCGGGTGGGCATCGCTCCGACCTTGATCGGAACACGCGGTGCCAATCCCGCGTTGCGGATAAGTGGAAGACGCAGACTGGGGCGGCTACTGGAAAACATCGGAGAACCACCCGGCGACACCGACGCATTCCGCGTCTGGCCGAGGGTCTAACCGGGTTCTAGCAGCGGTTTAGTGAGGACTCGGACACGCTTTTGGCCACCCTGACATCGGGAATACCGACGCCTATATGGAAGGCTAGGTTTGCGCAATTGGCGCGGGGGTGTCATCTTGTGACCACGGTGGACCGCCCTCTACACCGTACATATGCGGCTTGATGCGCAGGTAAGGAGACGAAGCAGGTGCGACGGCTCGTCATCGTCGAATCACCGACGAAGGCCCGCAAGATCGCTGGCTACCTCGGCGACGGATACGTCGTCGAGTCGTCGCGTGGCCACATTCGGGACTTGCCCCGTGCCGCTGCCGATGTTCCGGCCAAGTACAAGTCCGAACCCTGGGCACGTCTTGGAGTGAACGTCGATCAAGACTTCGAGCCGCTCTACATCGTCAGCCCCGATAAGAAGGGCACCGTCACCGAACTCAAGGGCCTTTTGAAGGACGTTGACGAGCTCTATCTCGCGACGGACGGTGACCGCGAGGGTGAGGCCATCGCCTGGCACCTGCTGGAGACTCTCAAGCCCAAGGTGCCCGTGCGGCGCATGGTCTTCCACGAGATCACCGAGCAGGCCATCCTTGCGGCCGCCCAGGACCCTCGTGACCTCGACAACAACCTCGTCGATGCGCAGGAGACCCGCCGCATCCTGGACCGGCTCTACGGCTACGAGGTCAGCCCCGTGCTGTGGAAGAAGGTCGGCCGGAATCTGTCTGCCGGTCGTGTGCAGTCGGTGGCTACCAGGATCATTGTCCAGCGTGAACGCGATCGCATGGCGTTCCGCAGCGCCGGGTATTGGGACCTGGGCGCCGAGCTGGACGCCGGTAGTGAGGCCAAGCCCCCACGTTTCAATGCCCGTCTGCTGAGCGTTGACGCGCTGCGGGTGGCCTCCGGCCGCGACTTCGACTCCCTGGGCCAGGTCAAGAAGGCCGACGATGTGTTGGTCCTCGACGAAGTGCGGGCCAACGCCCTCGTCGCCGGGCTGTCTCACGCCACCCTGACGGTCGCCTCCGCCGAGGAGAAGCCGTACACCCGCAAGCCCTACCCGCCGTTCATGACCTCGACGCTGCAGCAGGAAGCCGGGCGCAAGCTGAGGTTCTCCTCCGAGCGCACCATGAGCATCGCGCAGCGGCTGTACGAAAACGGCTACATCACCTATATGCGTACCGACTCCACGACGCTGTCGGAATCGGCATTGACTGCCGCACGCAGCCAGGCCGCGGAGTTGTACGGAAGCGAATACGTGCATCCCTCGCCACGGCAGTACACCCGCAAGGTGAAAAATGCGCAGGAAGCGCATGAGGCTATTCGTCCGGCAGGTGAGACATTCAAAACTCCGGGCCAATTGCATTCATTGGTCGACAATGACGAATTCCGTCTCTACGAGCTGATCTGGCAGCGCACGGTGGCTTCGCAGATGGCCGACGCCCGTGGCACCACGCTGAGCCTGCGCCTGGCGGGTACCGCCACCTCCGGCGAGCAGGTGGTGTTCACCGCCAGCGGTCGCACCATCACGTTCCCCGGCTTCTTGTCCGCGTACGTCGAGACCGTGGATGAACTGGCCGGTGGCGAGGCCGATGATGAGGAACGTCGCCTGCCGCAGCTCAAACAGGGCCAGACCGTCACGGTCACCGAACTGTCCGCGGATGGCCATACCACCAATCCGCCCGCCCGCTACACCGAGGCCTCGCTCATCAAGGCATTGGAAGAGTTGGGAATTGGGCGTCCGTCGACCTACTCGTCGATCATCCGGACCATCCAGGACCGCGGCTACGTGCACAAGCGCGGCAGCGCGCTGGTGCCCTCGTGGACCGCCTTTGCGGTGATCGGGTTGCTCGAGCAGCACTTCGGCCGGCTCGTCGACTACGACTTCACCGCCGCCATGGAGGACGACCTCGACGAGATAGCGTCCGGTAACGAACGGCGCACAAACTGGTTGAACGCCTTCTACTTTGGTGGCGAGCACGGCGCCGAGGGCTCGGTGGCCCGCGCCGGTGGTCTCAAGCGCCTGGTGGGTGTGAACCTGGAGGAGATCGACGCCCGCGAGGTCAACTCGATCAAACTGTTCGACGACGACCAGGGCCGCCCCATCTATGTGCGGGTCGGAAAGAACGGGCCGTACCTGGAGCGGATGATCACCGATCCGGAGGGCGAAGCCGGGGCTCTCATCCCTCAGCGTGCCAACGTCAAGGACGGCGTCACTCCCGATGAGCTGACGGTCGAGATGGCCGAACAGCTGTTCGCGATCCCGCAGGAGGGCCGGACGCTGGGTGTTGACCCGGAGACCGGACACGAAATCGTCGCTAAGGATGGACGTTTCGGCCCCTACGTGACCGAGGTGCTGCCGGCACCACCGGAGCAGCTCGACGCCGTCGAAGCGGATGCGAAGCCCAAGCGGGGAGCCAAGAAGGTGGAAGGCCCGAAGCCGCGCACCGGCTCGCTGCTGAAGTCCATGACGTTGGAGACCGTGACCCTGGAGGATGCACTTAAGCTGCTGTCCTTGCCGCGTGTAGTCGGCGTCGATCCCGCCAACAGCGAGGAGATCACCGCGCAGAACGGGCGCTACGGCCCGTACCTCAAGCGCGGCACGGACTCTCGATCGCTTGCCTCCGAGGATCAGATGTTCACCATCACCCTCGACGAGGCATTGAAGATCTACTCCGAACCCAAACGCCGTGGTGGACAGGCGGCCTCGGCGGCCCCGTTGCGTGAGCTCGGTGCGGATTCGACGACCGGCAGTCCGATGGTGATCAAGGACGGGCGCTTCGGTCCCTACGTCACCGACGGTGAGACCAACGCCAGCTTGCGTAAGGGCGATGACGTGCTGTCGATCACCGACGAGCGGGCTTCGGAGTTGCTTGCCGATCGTCGCGCGCGTGGTCCGGTGAAGCGGGCCAAGAAGGCACCGGCGAAGGCAGCCAAGAAGGCCCCCGCGAAGAAGGCTGCCAAGAAGGCGACTTAGCCGCGACGCGGCCGCGCGACCTGCGTTGACACATTGCGTCCGCGCAGTTCGACGGTCTCGCCGACGTTCCAGCGCAGTGCTTCCTCGTCGCGAGCCTCCATCACCGCGGAGGCTGATGCCAACACGTTTCCGGGTTCGTTCTTGGCCAGCTCGGTAAGCCGGGCCGCCTCGTTTACGGGGTCGCCGATGACGGTGTACTCAAAGCGCGCCTGCGCCCCGATATGGCCGGCGATGGCGCGTCCGGCAGAGACGCCGATGCCGAAATCGTTGGAGCCCAATACATTGGTGAGCTCGTCGGCCAGCTCACGGGCGGCCGCCAACGCGGCCGCAGCGCCGTCGGGATGATCGATGGGCGCACCGAAGATGGCCAGCGCCGCGTCGCCCTGGAACTTGTTGACGAATCCGCCGTGCTTATTGACGGTGTCGACGATCACCCGGAAGAACTCGTTGAGGACCCGTACGACCACTGCGGGGCCGCGCGTGGAAGCCAACTGAGTGGAGCCCACCAGGTCCACGAAAAGCACTGCCACACTGCGTTCCTGACCGCCAAGCTCGGTGCCGTATTCGAGCGCCCGGCGTGCGACGTCCTCGCCGACGTAGCGGCCGAAGAGGTCACGGAGGCGTTGCCGTTCGCCGAGATCGCGCACCATGTCGTTGAACCCGGCCTGCAGCAGTCCCAGCTCGCTGGCGTCGTAGATCGGTACGTGGGCGTTGTAGTTGCCGCGCTGCACTTCGCTGAGTGCCCAACGTAATTGGCGCAGCGGGTCGGCGATCGAGGTGGCCACCAGCAGGGTGCCCATCAGTCCGATCGCCAGCGCGATGATCGCCAGGATCAGGATGGAGCCGGTGAGGTTGTCGGCATTGGACTTCAGGTAGCCCGCGCGCTGCCCCACGACGGTGAGCACGATTGCCAGGATCGGCACGCCGGTACTCAGTGCCCAGGTGAGGACCTGGCGGACGATAACGCCTGGGGCAGTGACATTTTCCGGCACACCACGGCGCAACGCCTGAATCGCCACGGGGCGCAGTACACGCTCGGACTGCAAGTATCCGATGATGCTGGTCGTGGTGGCCCCGAGCACTGTCGCGAATGCGGCGACCAGCACCGAGCTATGGGTAGATGACCAGGTGACGGCGACAAATATTGCGCCACCCACAAGCCACGTCGCCACGCTGATGACGGTGCGGTAGAAGGGCATCTGCAGGGCGCGGACGCGGACATCCTCGGACCCCTCGGACTCGAAGTCCGGGGAACTGTACTGCCAGCGCAGCACGGGCAGGAGGAGGTAGGTGCTCACGATGGCGCCGGCAACAAAGAGGATGAACAGTGAGACACCGAGGATGATGAGCCGCTGCGTGCCGAGCTCGGTCAGTTCCACCCGGTCACTCGGTGGGAGACCGAACCGCAGGAAGCCCAACACGAACAGTGCGCCGACCAGGTTGGACTGGGCGATACCCATGATGAAGAGGGGCCAAGGCGTGCGCATGACCCATCGCGAATACCGGGCTGCGCGTGCAAGGGGGCGCTGGTCTACCCCTCCCTCCGCGCCAGTCACCCGTTAACCGTAGCTGTCGGCGGTGACGGCAGCGTTTCACACGCCTATGCGGCTTGTTCTTCGCGTCGGTTGCGGCGGCTAGGGTTGGAGGCGATGAGCGGGGTTTTCGGGCGCCTGGTGGATCAGGGAGCGGTGGTTTCCACGCTCTCATCTGCGGCATTGGCCGCACGCGGTGATGACGCGGGCCGGATGACCCATGCCTGGTTGTTTACCGGACCGCCGGGGTCGGGCAGGTCGGTGGCGGCTTTGTGTTTTGCCGCCGCCCTTCAGTGCGAATCGGAAGGTGCCGCGGGCTGCGGGGAATGCCGTGCCTGCACGACCACGATGGCCGGCACCCATGCTGACGTGCGCAGAGTCGTTCCCGAGGGATTGTCGATCGGCGTGGATGAGATGCGCGCCATTGTGCAGGCGGCCTGGCGCCGGCCGAGCACCGGGCGCTGGCTGGTGGTGCTCATCGAGGATGCCGACCGGTTGACCGAGGGTGCCGGCAATGTCCTGCTGAAGGTTGTCGAGGAGCCGCCGCCGCGGACGGTGTTCTTGCTGTGTGCACCGTCGGTGGACCCCGAGGACATTTCGATCACCCTCCGCTCGCGCTGTCGGCATGTGGCGCTCGTCACTCCGTCGGTGGCGGCCATCGCGCAGGTGCTGATGGAACGCGACGGGATCGATGCCGAGCAGGCGCAGTGGGCGGCCTCGGTGAGCGGCGGCCATGTGGGCCGGGCACGCAGACTTGCCACCGATGAGCAGGCCCGTGCACGGCGTCTACGGGCGCTGGGGCTGGCCAGGGAGGCCGCCACCCCGACGCGGGCGTATGCCGCGGCCGAGGAACTCGTGACCAGCGCCGATGTCGAGGCCAAGGAGCTGACGGCAGCGCGTAACGAGGCCGAAGAGGAAGAAGTGAAGACGGCGTTGGGGGCCGGGGGTACCGGCAAGGGTGCGGCGACCGCACTGCGCGGGTCCGCGGGTGTCTTGAAGGACCTTGAGCGTAAGCAAAAGTCGCGTCAGACCCGGGCATCACGAGATGCCCTGGACCGCACACTCATCGATCTGGCCACCTACTTCCGCGACGCGTTGGTGCTATCGTTCGGCGCTGCCGAGGAGGGCCGGGTGACACTGCATCACCCCGATATGGCCGACCGGCTTGGGCCGATGGTCGACAGGGTGCCGCCCGAACAGCTCCTGCAATGCATCGAGGCCGTCCTGGAGTGCCGCGAGGCACTCGCGGTGAACGTGAAGCCCAAGTTCGCAATCGATGCCCTGGTCGCGACGGCGGGGCAGGCGCTGCGCCCGTCGGAATGAGATTGGGAGTCGCGGCGGGGGTGCCGTAGACTTTCGGGCGCTGGGTTCGCCCGGCACGCTGCCCTAGCTCAGTCGGTAGAGCAATTCACTCGTAATGAATAGGTCGGGGGTTCGATTCCCCCGGGCAGCTCCACGCGGATTATTCGATAGCTTTCGTGACCGCCCCGGCCATCGCCATATCGACCTGCTCGAACTCGGTGAGCTGGCTTTTGCGCGCGGCGCCCTTCTCGAGCACTTGACGTAAATCACTCCGCTGCCGGGTACGTCTGCTGTGGGCACAACATCAGACCGCTAGATTGATGCTCATGTGGTTCGCGGGGCGCGGTGCCAGCCGTCATGGCTCGGTCGTTGCTGCGGTGGATCAGGTGCTGGCCACGGCCACCGGACGGCAAGGCTCGGTGGTTGATGTCGCGCATAGCTGGGCCCACGCGAACGGCCGGGTGGTGGACATTGAGGATGCGCCGCTCGCAGCCGGAGTTTTCGGCCAGTGGGTCTCGTTCCCCGACAGGGACCTCGTGCAGGTGGGGCATGGAGTCGTGGGCCGCGACCGCACGATCGCACATGAATTGGGCCACATGGTGTTGGGCCATCGCGGTCTGCCGGTAGCCGAGTTCGCCGCCGAGCACGTCCGTGCGGTGCCGCCTGAGCTTGTTGCGCGCATGCTGCAACGCAGTTGCGGCGCCGATGAATTGACCCAGAGTGATGACCGTTGGCCGCAGGATGAACTAGCTGCCGAGCGGTTCGCGGCATTGTTAGTGCGCCGCTTGCGGGCCGGCCGGCGTGACCGCCCGAGCTGGAGCCCATACGTCGACGACGCGCTGGGGTAATGACTCTCTCGGTTTGGGAGTCGCTGCAGGCTGTGCGCATCGCGGTACTGATCGGATTTCTACCGGTACTGCTGTTCCGGATCTGGCGGTTGGTCCGCTACCCCACGTCGATCCCCGCCATCGCCGCCACGGTCTTTGGGGTGTGGGTGTGGTTTTGGATGTTGATGTTCACCGAGCCGGTGTGGTCGGTGATGCCGTCCTACGTGCACGCGGTGAGCATCGGTGGTTGGGCGCCCGTCTGGATGGCCGGCTGTTTGCAGATTTTCGTGATCGGGATCAGTGGTGATGTCTCGCAGGTTTGGATTCGACGGGGGCTGCGTGCCACCTTCGCCGTCACTGGCCTGGTCCTGGCTGTGGTTGCGGTAGCGGTGAGTCAGAGCCGTGCGCTGGTGTCTTCTGACGACATGTTCGCGCTCACCAACGCTCTTCTCGATGGTGGAGATCGCGGTGCGGCCGTTGCCGAAGTCGTGAGCAGTGGCTACCTGGCAGTGGTGCTTGTCCAGCTCGCCTGGGTCGGATTCCGGCACGCCGACCGCACGCCGGTCGGCGCGGGGCTGGGACTGCTGGCGACCGCCGCGGTGCTGCAATTGATCGCAATCGCCTTCATGGGAATCTGGCGCCCGCTGACTGGCGGAGGCATGGGGATTGGTGGCCCCTATGGTCCATTGCTTCAGATCCTGCCCGGATGTATCGGCGCGGCGCTTATGGTGGTGGGATTCGCCTGGCCGCCGGTGATGCTACGTATTCAGGCGCGGCGAGAATTGCGGCGGCTACGGCAACTCCATGATGCTTTCATCGAGATGTACCCGGGGCTTTTCCCGCCGACAGAGTCTCAAATAAGGCTGTCAGACTTGGTATTTGAGTGGCTAGCGCATATACAAGACGGCCTCACTCTGCTGTCGCAGGGCCGTGGGATACCGGTGGAAACCAGTGTGCCGATTCCCGTAGATCATGTCGATCATGCTCTGGAAGTGGCGAATTGGATTTCTGGTCAATCGGTTTTGGGAATCAGCCATGAATGGCTGCGTCCGCCAACGGGCATGAGCGATCAGGCGTGGGTGCTCGCCATCGCCGATGCCTATCGGGGCCGTGCGGACGCCTTTGGTATGCGGGAAGCACGACGTGGGCATCTGCTGGTGGCGCGGTGACTACCCGGGCGGCGTGGGAGCTGATGCAGATTGTGCGCGTGGCCGTGCTCATCTGCTTTCTTCCGGTGTTGCTGTACCGAATCCGGCGGATTGTGCGTGATCCCACGTCGGTCCCTGCCGTCGCGGTCACTGCCTTCGGGATGTCGGTGTGGATCTGGTTCGTGGTGTACACCGACTGGGTGTGGGCGGCACTGCCACCTGGTGCGCGTGCCGTCAGCGTCGTCGGTTGGCCAGCCATCACGATCGCGGCGTGTTTACAGGTCTTCGTCATCGGTATCAGGGGCGACGCGTCGCGGGAGCGTATCCGCCGTGGGCTGTGGGTCACTGTTGCGGGAGCAGTCATCGCTCTCACGATCGTCGTTGTCGCCGTGCGTCACAGTGAGGTGATCGGGATGGCGGGCGATGCGCTGACGATCGCAAATATCGTGTATTCCGGGGCTGATCGCGGAGCGGTCATCGCTGTTGCGGTGAGCAGCGCGTACATGATGTTAGTGGTCCTGCAGCTCGCGTGGGTCGGCTCTCGGAACGCCGATCGAACTCCCGTCGGCGTCGGTCTGGGACTGTTAGCGGCCGCGTCTATGTTCCAGGTTGTCGCGAGCTTCTGCGGAGGGATCTGGCGCCCGCTGAGCCATGGCGAGGGCTTTATCGGCGGCGCCGTTGGAGTGTGGTTGCAGACGTGGCCGGGGTGTATTGCCGCGGTTTTGATCGTCGCGGGCTTTCTTTGGCCGCCGGTGATGCTGCGTGTTCAGGCACGCCGAGAATTACGGCGGCTACGGCCGCTCCGTGACGCTCTCGGTGGCATGTTCCCGGGGCTTTTCCCGCCCGTGGAGTCGCGAATACGCTTGTCGGACTTAGTCTTCGAATGGATTACGCATATCCAGGATGGCCTCACGCTACTAGCGCAGAGCCGCCGGGTGCCGCTCGTAACCAACTCCCCGGCGCCAAGAGGCGGCTCCGAACAGGCGCTGGATGTGGCGAATTGGCTCGTCGATGAAGCGGTTCCGGGATTTAGTTGCGAATGGCTGCGTCCGCCAGAAGGCGTGAGTGACGGGTCCTGGGTCCTCGCGATCGCCGACGCCTACCGGGAGCATCAGGAAGACTTGGCGGCTCCGGCTTCCTTGTCGGGTATGCCCTCGACTTTGCGTAAGTGATCGACCATATCGGCTATCGCCTGCCGACTGTCCTCGGAGAGTGCATAGCTGCGTTGCGCGATTTCGCGGACCTTTGAGTCACGCAGCTGCACAAGCCAATCCAAATCGCGATTTACCGATGCGGCGTAGTCGGCGTCGTAGAAGTAGGCGGGGCTCACTTGGAAGAACTCCGCCAGTGCCGTGACGATATCGGGCGCCGGGTTGGAACGTTCGCCCTTGCGCAGGAGCGACAGATAGGGCGAAGACACCTCGACGCCGCGCTCGCCAAGTGCGGCGACCACCTCGTTGAGGGAATAAGGTCCGCGCCCGGCCGGATGCACTGTGGCAAACAGATGGCTCAAGCGCTGCGAAAAGTCCGGCACCGCACCCCCTCACATACTTTCACTTCGCAGTCCAACGATACACGCACATGCTGTGCTGCTCACCGTACGTCTGCGGGTGTCCGAGCGATATGCAACTTATCGGAAGGGTAAGTGATTGACAAGGACTATTTACTGACAGTAATGTCCCGAGTGTTCGTTCGGCTAACCAAGGCCGACCGCTGTCGGCTGGTCATTCCCTGTGCTCATCGTGGGGTTGAGCACAGGGAATGACCAGCCGATTTTTGTATGAACTCTTCGCCGCTCAGCGGAGCCCCAGTGCGCCGTGATGCACCAGCGCACTGGCGATCAGGACGCCCCCCAAGCCCAGGAAAATCACTCGAATCGCGGTGGGGCCGTATCGCGTCACCGTCCGCACCAGCGCGCGCTGCGCACGCCGCGCGCCGGGAGATCGTCGCGTCGACAGCACGAGAATCAGCAGACTCGGGAGAATGGCGACCAACCCGTAGCCCACCAGCAGCAGCGGCCACATCGACGGCAGCGGGTGACGTGAGGCGAGCATCGCCAGTGCGCTCAGGTACGGAACAGATGTGGGAGCCTCCGCATAACCCAGCGCAAGCCCCACGAGTGCGAGAAGCCACGGATGGCGGCGCGCAATAGTGCGAATCCACGGCGGCGTCACCGGCTCGGTGAACCAGGTCAACGCCGCAACTGCGATCAACAGAATGCCGATGACCAGTTGGGCCCAATACCGGGTAGACGGGGTGATGTCCGAACCACCGGCCACGTCGGTCAACGAGCGCACCCCGAGCACGGTCGCCAGTCCAAAGGTGAATAGTGCGACAAACAATCCGGTGACGAAGCTGAGGCCGCCGGGAAATGCCGATCGGCGTTCCAGCCGGGTCACGTAGACGATGGTGGTGGCAATACCGATGTTGAGCACGTTGAGGGCGTCCAGACAGGCGAATCCCGCGAATGCCAGCAACAGGGTGAGCACGATTCCAGAACTTACGTGAGGGTGGATCGTGTTCCGGTTAACGCAGCGTTGTGGGCACTGCCACAATCGGCCCCACACCGAGGTGCGGGGCGATAGCCACGACTGGATCACACTCTGACCTGGGTCAACGAGACCGCCGGTACTCTGGACCGGGTGCCTACTCAGACCTCGGCTGCTGCTGCGCCCCTGCATGGATTGCGGGACGTGCGCACCTACATCGACATTGCCGTCGTGGTCGCTGTTCTCGTCGCCACCAATCTGATCGCGCACTTCACCACGCCCTGGGCCAACTTCGTCGTGGTCCCGATTGCCGCGATTGGGCTGCTGGCTCTGATCCGCTACCGGGGCCACTCCTGGGCCGAGTTGGGGTTGGGCCGCGATCACTGGCGTTCCGGCGCCAAGTACGCGGCTGTCGCGGTCGTCATCGTTGGAGCGGTGATTGGCATAGGTCTCTTGCTGCCGATTACCCGGCCGATGTTCCTCAACAGCAGCTACGCGACGACCGTTTCGGGCGCGCTACTGGCCTCTTTCGTCCTGATCCCGCTGCAGACCGTGATTCCCGAGGAGCTCGCCTTCCGGGGAGTTCTGCACGGGACGATGGCCCGAGCCTGGGGCTTCCGGGGAGTCGCAGCCGCCGGGTCTCTGCTGTTCGGCTTTTGGCACATCGCTACTTCCTTAGGTCTGACGACCGGCAACGTCGGCCTGACGAGGCTGCTCGGGGTGGGCCTGTGGGCGCAGATCGCCGGTGTCGCCGGGGCGGTGGTCGCCACTGCCTTCGCGGGTTTCGTCTTCACCTGGTTGCGGCGCCGCAGTGGCAGCCTCTTGGCGCCCATTGCGTTGCACTGGTCACTCAACGGGATGGGAGTGCTGGCCGCGGTTCTGGTCTGGCACCTGATCTAGCCCGATACGACGATCCCGGTCGCTGCGAGAAATAGCAGCTGTTCACCGGTGCGCCAGCCCAGGGGAGTGGACAGCGGGTTGGACCGCTGGGTCGCGGCATACACATTGGCCGGAAACATCACCACCTGCAGCACTCCCCCTCACGCACTGCGGGCAGTGATACTGGCCAGCGCGGCCGATATGGTGGCCAGGTGCGGCGCCACCGAGCTGTCACTGCGGGAACTGCCTCGTAAAGCGGGTGTCTCGCACGCCGCGCCGGCACACCATTTCGGCGATCGCCGCGGTCTGTTCACCGCCTTGGCTGCCGACGGATTCACCAAACTCGCCGAGGCCCTCGACGGCGCGTACCCTGACTTTCGTGCCGCTGCCCTGGCCTACGTGGACTTCGCCCTGGTCCATCCCGGCCACTACTCGGTGATGTTCGAACCCGCGTTACTGGATTCCACCGATGCGCGACTCGCCGCGGTGCGAGGCCGTGCCGGCGCCGCCTTGGATGCCGGGATCGCGACACTGACATCGCGGCAGACTTCGGCCGACAAGGTCACCGCGGCCCGCGCGGCCTGGTCCTTGGTGCACGGATTTGTCTCGCTGTGGTCCGTTGGGGCGCTTGCTGATTCACGTGACGATGCCGCCCCCAGGGCGGTCGCCTCGCAGATCGCGTATGCGCTCTTCCCGCCCGCCGATTAGCCGAGCAGGACCTTGGCGCCCTTGGACTTGTAGTCGATATGTAGGTCGATCTCCCTGGGCACGGTGCCGGCCGGGACGTCATAGACGAGCACCGACCGCTTCTGCGTACCGGGCCCGAGCTCTGCGCCGGGCTCGAGTTGTTCGGCGTTGCGCGCCAAGATGTTTGCCATGCTATCGGGGGTGTACTCCTTGCCCGCTGCGTCCTTGAGTTTCTGTTCGTCCCCGAGGAAGGAGTGCGTTGTCTGTCCGAGGTTTAGGACCTCGACGTGAACGACGACGAAGGTGCCGGTTGCCGTCGCCTGCAGGGCCGGATTCGTCTGGTCGCCGACCGTTCCGGCATCGTTTACCCGTGTGATGACAAACGCGAGGTCGCCGTCGCGCACCTGCTGTCCGAGAGTGCCGGGCTTACCTTCTTCTGCCGTAACCACTTTGGTTTCAGCGCCGCCGCCGCTGGGGCCGACGTGGATGAGGGTTGGCCGACTTTCTGAAGCCCCATTGCCTCCACACGCAGTGAGAAGTATCCCGATAAGTCCAAGGGTGCAAAGGTGTTTCATGATCATGAAGCTTCCATCACGGGAATCGTGATGGAAGAGGGGCGTTCCTCGTCGTGGTGGATCTCGAAGCGGATCGGGACGATGCGGCTGGCGGTCGCCAGCGGTTCACCGGAACCGGTGTTGCGGGCGTGGTTCGGAAACGCGCCCCCGCTGACCTGTACTCGCAGCCGGTGGCCGCGCGTGAAACGGTAGCCGGTGGGATGCATAGTCACGTCGACCGGCGAACCCGTCGTGCCGTTGAACCGTACGATGCCATCGGAAACATTGCGGGACACTCCCTTTCGGTCGACATCGCAGAGTCGGACGAACAGATCGCCCTGGCCGCTGTCCGTGGTCGCGTAAATGGATGCCGAGACGGGGCCGATGAGGTCCAGGTCGCTCGTCAGCGGACCACTGGTGTACACCAGTACATCGGAACGCTTCTCGGTCGCGAAGTTGTCTCGCTGGCCGGAGGATCTCGTGTCCAGCAGCGGCCCGCCTGCAACTGGAGTGGGATCCGCCGGATCGTAGGTAAACGTGTCGGTGGAGTTATCACTCTGTGGTGCATGCCAATCCAGTACGTTATCGGCCTGCAGATACAGCGGGGTGGGGTTTGACTTCTTGGGTGGCCAGTGATCGAAGTCGAGCCATTGGCCGGCCTTCTGCAGGTAGACCCGAACCGGAGAGCGATGGGTCGAGGAGGCGTCGCCCCGCAGATGAGCGGCCAGCCACGAGAAGCTGTCGGAGACCACCGCCTTGAGTGACTTCATGTGGTCCCATGGGCCAATGGTGATCCGCCGTGGGCAGTCGGCCTTCTGCAACTCGTCGTAGTCGCGCAGCTGACCCACCAGGAGCAGGTCCCACCATCCGGTCACCATGCTTACCGGTGTGTTGAGTTGCGCGAGCCGTGGGGTGTGATCGATCTCGTCCCAGTAGTCGTCGTCGGTATGGTCGGTCACGGTGCGCCAGAACGGTTCTGGTTTGCCAATGGCGACGTTGTCGGCGTTGCCCAGGGGCAGGTGATCCATGGCGCGCCGTACCTGTTTCTCAAGGGCGCGCGTCTGCAGCAGGCGCTTGATCTGGGAGCCGTCGTGCGTGCCGATCGAGGCTGACCAGCTCAGCAAGTTGTGCAGATTGAAGGCCCCGCTCGGGTAGAAGAGCTCGGTAAAATTACTGGTGGTGATCGCCGGGCACATGGCCGCCAAGGGTGGCTCGAGGTACGGTGCCACCGCCCATTGAGTGTGCCCGAGATACGACGGACCGGCGGTCGCGAGTGTGCCGTCGCACCAGGGTTGCTTCCGGACCCAGGCCGCCGTGGCCAAGCCGTCCGCACGCTCCTGCCGAAAGGCGTCGAACTTGCCCTCGGAACCGAACTGGCCGCGAGTGTCCTGCAGGATAACCTGAAATCCCTGACGTGCCAACAGCGTTGCCCACATCTGGCTGATAGCGCCGTGCCTGCCGTATGGCGTGCGGAAGATGACGGCGGGTAGCGGATCTTGCCCGGGCGGCCGGAAGTGGTCGGTAGCGAGCTTGACGCCGTCGGGCATCGTTACCTTGATGCCCCGACGTGCCTGCACCTCCGTGGTGACGGGTTCGGGCAGGTCGAGCAGCTTTTCAAGGAAAGGGGCAGAAAGTCGTCCCGTCCAGGTGAAAGCCAGTTCTCCGAGCATGGCGCCCAATCTACCGGGGCGCGAGCGCTCCCACCGGCCCGACGGCGACGCACAGCGACAGCGACTGAGTAATCGGCTGCAGGGTAAGCGAATTCCCCGAACCTGGGAGTCTGATGAACACTCGGTTGAGCCCGGGGCGAACCGGAACCTTGACCCTGGGCCCGTTGGTGAACGATGCCCACACCGCGCCCTCGGTGTTGGCGAGGTAGTTCAGCTCGACGATCCAGTCCGCGGGAAGCAGCGGCCCGGTCAGTGGCATGGTCTGGATGGACTGCACCAGGTAACCGCATCCTGGGACCGGCCCCTCGGTCAGGGCGCGCACCCACGTCACCTGGGCGTCCAGCAGGTGGCCGTAGCGGTCTAGCATGCGTAACTGCGTTGTGGTGGAACCGATCTCTGGCCGGGGACGGACCAGCGCGAACATATGACTTAACAGGTTCTCCGGCCGCACCACATTCTGAAGCACCAGTGGGTCGACTTCCTGGTCAAGGACCGCGGGCCCGCCCGCGACCGCCGCCAGGGATTCCTTCACGGTAGCGATGTAGGGCGAGGCTGGATTATTGCGCCAGGTGCGCAGATAGCTGGCCGTCGAGATCAAGCTGCTTGCCACGAACAATGCCAATGCGAACGCGACCACCGCGGTGCGTCGGACAGAGTTGTCCAGGTAGCCGCTGCCCAGTCGGTTCGGGGCGGTGAGCCCCACCGCGGCCAGCAGCGTCGCGACCACCACCAGATCCGGCAGGTATCGCAAGGTTTGTGCAAGCAGCAGCGCCGTGAAAGCAGATGAGCGCATGAGATAGATCGGCACCTCGCTGGCGACCAGGTAACCCAGCAGCGTCAGCCAGACCGGTGCGAGTCGCTGTTTACGAGAACACGTCAGTACAACCGTCGCACCCAGCGCGAGCGCTCCCAGCCAGATGACCGACGACGACGGTTCGGCCCACGGTGAGCTGGGTACCCAGCGGTCCCAGCGCCACGGTCCACCCACCAACCCGGGGAGCACCCCGTGCGTGAAGGAGCGTTGTAGCAGCGACCATGTCATAGACAGGTCGGTGCTCCATCGCTTCTGGTCCACCACTACCAGATACAGGGCGATCCACGCCGCAGTGAGCGCCCCGGCCGGAATCCAGAGCATCGCGCCGCGTCGCCAGGTCCGTGTCAGTGCCGACCACCCGTCGCCGCGCAGATGGGCCAACAGCGTCACCACCGCGAACGCGACGAACGGAATGACCACCGATTTCTCGAAGAACAACAGCCCGCCGAGGAAGGCGCCCATGGCCGTCACGGCGTACCGGCGGTTTCCGCTGCGATCCAGCAGCACCGCGTCGGCCACGAACCAACACATCGCGGTCAGCATCGGCAGGGAGTTCAGCGCTGCGGCCCACCAGGTAAAGCCGGGTATCGCCAGCGGCGTGAACAGGGCGAACGTGAGTGGAACGAGCAGCACTGGCCGCCAGCCCAGAATCACCCACAGCGCCCGCAGCAATGCCAGGGATGCCAATGCCTGCAGAATCACCAGGCTCAGCGCGGGCCCGAACCAATTCAATGGTGCGAGTTTGGTGATGATGCCCGCCAGTAAGAAGGCCGCGGGCATGACATGCCCATCGTGGTCATCGAACAGGTACGACGGGGCGAACAAGCCCTGTGTGCCCGCGCGGCCAACCAGGATCAGATCGTCCCAATAGAAGTCGCCCCCGAAAGCCAGCACGCCGCGAACCACAAGGTGCACCACGAGGAGAGCCGCGGCGGCCAGGGCAACGCGGTTGGTTCTGGCGAAAGGCATCAGGGCCCGAGACTAGCGATGAACGCTCGCGCGAAGAACATCAGGCACGGTCGGTAGGGTGGGGCCGAATGCCGTGAGCTATGCGAATAAAGAGGGAGTCGCCACGTGCGGGCAATGGTTACCGGAGCCGCAGGATTTATCGGATCGACGCTGGTCGATCGGCTGTTGGCGGACGGGCACGAGGTAACGGGTCTGGATAATCTGGCTACCGGCAAGGTGACGAATCTGGAGGCTGCTGAGGCGCAATCCGCCTTCACCTTCGTCAAGGACGACATTGTCGAGGCGGATCTGAATGCCGTCGTGGCCGAGTTCTCGCCCGAGGTGATCTTCCATCTGGCCGCGCAGATCGATGTGCGGCACTCGGTGGCCGACCCGCAGTTTGATTCCGCGGTCAACGTAGTCGGCACCGTGCGGCTGGCCGAGGCCGCACGCAAGGCTGGCGTGCGCAAGATCGTGCACACCTCCTCGGGCGGATCGATCTACGGCACTCCAGAGCAGATTCCCACTAGCGAGTCCGTTCCCACCGATCCGCATTCGCCGTACGCGGCGGGCAAGGTGGCCGGAGAGATCTATCTCAACACCTTCCGGCATCTGTACGGACTGGAGTGCTCGCATATCGCGCCGGCCAATGTGTATGGGCCACGCCAGGACCCGCACGGCGAGGCGGGTGTCGTTGCCATTTTTGCGCAGGCGCTGCTGTCCGGTCGTTCCACCAAGGTGTTCGGTGACGGCGGCAACACGCGTGACTACGTCTTCGTCGACGATGTGGTGGAGGCCTTTGTTCGCGCATCCGGTCCCAACGGCGGCGGACAGCGTTTCAACGTCGGCACCGGTGTGGAAACCAGTGACCGGCAACTGCATTCGCTGGTGGCCGCGGCGGCAGGCGCGGCGGACGATCCAGAGTTCCACCCGCCGCGACTGGGTGATCTGCGTCAGTCCTGCCTGGATGTCGGCCTGGCCAAGAGCGTGCTGGGGTGGGAACCGAAGGTGGCGCTAACGGACGGAATCGGCCGGACTGTCGACTTCTTCCGGGGGCTCGGCGCCGCGTAACGCGACGGCTCGCGCGAGCCGTGAGTACCGCAGTTCCAAATCCTTGAAACGGAGGTAGGTGCTGAGCGTCGTGAACGCGAACGCGATGATCAGCGCGTAGAGCATGAGGTCGGTGCCTCGGCCCAAGCCGAGCCAATGCGCCAGTGTGGTGGTGTCATTGGGACGCAGGATGGCGTAGATACCCGCGACCACGAAGAGGACGAACCCGAGCTTTACCCATGCCTTGGCCTGTGCGGTGCTACGCGAACGCAGCAGATACACCAGCAATAGCAGGACCGCGACGATCAGCAGCGGCTGTATCCAGGTGATCACGGCAACCTCCGGCGGAACGCGGTGTCGAACATGATGTTGACTCCGTTGATCAGCGACTGGCCTTTGGCCATCGAGTACTCGGTGTACAGGATATCGACGGGCTGTTCGGCTACCCGCCAATGGTTTTCAGCGATCATCGCGATGAACTCGCTGGCGTGGCCCATGCCGTTCATCGTGATGTTGAGTCCGGTGGCGACGGTGCGGTTGAACACACGCAGCCCGTTGTGGGCGTCGGTCAGGTTGAGGCGGCGGGTGCGGGGGCTCAGCAGCACAACGGTTTTCAGTACGATGCGCTTGATCAGGGGAACATGGCTGGGTGCGGACCCCGCCCCGAAACGTGTGCCGACGATGATGTCGAGCGGTTCGAGTCGCAGCCTGTCCACCATGGCAACCACGTCCTTGACCTGATGCTGGCCGTCGGCGTCGAAGGTGACGAAGATGTGAGCACCGGGCTGCGCGCGGGCGTATTCGACACCGGTTTGTATCGCGGCACCCTGCCCCAGATTGACCGGATGCCGGACTAGATGCGCCCCGGCGCCGTGCGCCAGCGCGGCCGTGCGGTCCGCGCTGCCGTCGTCCACACAGACGATGTTGGGGAACGTGCCGAGTGCCGCTGCGATGACGTCGGCGATGACTGGCCCCTCGTTATAGGCGGGGATGACCAGCCAGACGTCACTGTTACCGGTGTTGCTCACTGGGATCAAGGTAGCACCGGCTACCGATCAGCGAACGTCGGCTCTACCCGGCCCCGACGAGTCCTGCCATTCCGGCAGAAGGGACCGTTGGCGGCACTAATGTTTCGGCCATGCAGCGGCTGTCTGGGGTAGATGCGGCGTTCTGGCACGCCGAAACGGCGGGTTGGCATATGCACATCGGGGGACTGTCGATCTATGACCCCACCGATGCACCTGACTACAGCTTTGAGCGGGTTCGCGGCCTCATCGTGGAGAGGCTTCCGTCGATGCCGCAGCTGCGCTGGCGAGTCACTGATGTCCCGCTGGGATTGGACCGGCCGTGGTTTGTCGAGGATGAGGAACTGGATCCCGACTTTCACATTCGCCGCATCGGTGTTCCCGCGCCCGGCGGTCGCAAGGAGCTGGAGGAACTGGCCGGCCGGCTGATGTCGTACAAGCTCGACCGATCGCGCCCATTATGGGAGCTGTGGGTCATCGAGGGTGTCGAGGGTGGACGTGTCGCCACGCTGACCAAGATGCATCACGCCATCGTCGACGGGGTTTCGGGCGCCGGCCTGGGCGAGATTTTGTTCGATATCGCCCCCGAGCCGCGGCCGGCGCCGGACGACACTGTCGGGTCGCTGGTGGGCCTCGGGCTGCCCAGTCGTGAGCGCATCTTGTTGAGCGCGTTGGTCAACCTGGGCGTCAAAACGCCCTATCGGGTGGTTCGGCTGGTGCAGCAGACGGTTCGCCAGCAGCTGGCGGTGTTCGGTATGGAACGGAAATCGCCGGGCTACTTCGAGGCCCCGCACACCCGATTCAATGCACCGGTGTCGCCGCATCGCCGGATATCCGGGGCGCGTCTGGAGCTGGCGCGGGTCAAGGTACTCAAGGATACGTTTGGCGTCAAGGTCAACGACGTGGTGCTGGCCATCGTGTCCGGGGCCGTCCGGAACTATCTGGCCAAGCGCGACGAGCTGCCGGACAAACCGCTGATCGTGCAGATTCCGGTCTCGGTGCGTACCGAGGAAACCGACGGTGAGGTGGGCAACCAGATCAGCTCCATGACGGTCTCGCTGGCGACGGATATCGACGACCCGGCCGAGCGGATCAGGGCGATCTATGAGGGAACGCAGGGCGCCAAGGATATGGCGCGCGCGATGTCGGCCCATCAGATCATGGGGTTGACCGATACGACGCCGCCGGGGCTGCTGCAATTGGCAGCGCGGGCGTACACCGCCAGTGGGCTGTCCCGGAATCTGGCCCCCATCAACCTGGTGCTCTCAAATGTCCCGGGTCCGTCTTTCCCGCTCTACATGGCGGGCGCCCAGTTGGAGTCGATGATCCCGCTGGGTCCGCCCGTCCTGGACGTAGCCCTCAACATCACTTGTTTCTCTTATATGGAGCACATGGATTTTGGGTTCGTCACTACGCCGGAGGTCGCCGCGGATATCGACGAGATGGCCGACGGTCTCGAAGCGGCGCTGGTGGAGCTGGAGCACGCCGCGGGGATCTGAGGGTGCCGGCCGACGCACTCAGTCGATGATGTCCGCGTCGGTCTCCGGGTCCCGCCAGAAGGCGAGCGCGGCCACATGCACGACGATTCCGACGACCGGTCCGACTATCAACGCGATCACGGTCCGCTCCTCCAAATCGAGCGGCAAGAGCAGCAGGAGCGCCGAGACCACGGTGGCCCCAACCCATCCCGCCGAATAGGCCAGATGGCGGGCATGAGCGACGGTGGCCGCCCCGGTCAGCGTCAGTAAGGCGATCATCACCGCGCCGGCGGTCAACCAGCCCAGGAGCGGACCACCCGCCTGGTATGCGGGATCGAACACCGTCCGCAGCAACCAGGGGCCAACGGTCGCGGCGAGCGTGATGCCTACCGCTCCCACACCGATGATGATGGCGGCCGGGGTGATAAGTGCACTGAGGCGCCGATCCCGCTCATCCACGAAATGGGCTATGAGGTTGCCCTGCAGCGCTGTCAGCGGCACCAATAGCGGCGCACGAGTCAAGGTGACGGCCAGGATCACCACGCCGCCGGTGGGGCCGAGATCGCCTGTCGTTGACTGCAACAGCACCGGGAAGCCCATCACCAGTACCGCGCTGGCCGCGGCTGCGGCGATCGAATGCCGGGCACCGCGCAGGAACCCCATGGTATCGACGAGTGCGGGCACCGTGAGCGCCTCGCGGGTCGGCTTTGAGACCACGGTGAGCAGTAACCAGGACATCGATCCCGCGACTGTCGCCCACAGATACCCGACGAGCCCGACGGCGGCTACGAAGGTGACAACCGCCACCACTAAGCGGATTCCCGCATCGGTCACCATGAGAACGCCGTACTGAGTCCACCGGTTCGACCCGGCCAGGGCGCCCAGGGTGGTCGCGTGCATGCAGAACCCGGCGAGCCCGCCCGCAAGCAATGCCACACTGAGCCAACGAAACTCGGTGAACACATGAGCCGCCCACAGTGGTGCGGTGCCGACGATCCCGATGGCGGAGGCGATGGCGAAGGCCACGGCGATCCTGATCGGCAGGGTGGTGGCCAGTGGTGACCGTTCACGCTGCGCCAGCGACAGCCGCACTTCGCGGGTGGTCTCCTGCAGTAGCCCGTTGGCCGCGCCGGTCACCAAACCGAATGCGCCCCAGAAGACTCCGAACACCGAGAACGACGCGGGCCCCAACTCGCGGGCCGCCAAGTACAGCACGGTGTAACCGCAGATCGCGCTGATGGCGGTGGCCACGCCGATCCGTGCGACGCTGGAGCGGACCGATGAGCCGCTCGGGCGGAGAGGTTCAAACTCGGTGGGGCCGGCGTCGGTCACTTCCGGTCCAGGGGCGGGAGCTGCTTCTCGTACAGCCACGCGGTCCACAGCGGCCGCAGCGATTCGTCGGCGTAACCGGCCGCCAGGCCCGTGAAGTCGTCGGTGATGACGGTGCTGTGCCGGTATCGGGTGGTCCAGTCTTGCAGCAGTGCAAAGAATTTCGTATCGCCGAGCCGTAATCGCAACGTGTGCAATGTCAATGCTCCACGCTTGTACACGCGATCGTCGAACATCAGTTGCGGGCCGGGGTCGGCCAGGATCAGATCTTGGGGGAGGTCCTTGAGTTTTTGGTGGTAGTGGCGGGCGCGGGCATCGGCCGACGGCCCACCGGACTCCTCGGACCACAGCCATTCGGCGTAACAGGCAAACCCTTCGTGGAGCCAGATGTCGCGCCAGCGGCGCGCGGTGACACTGTTGCCGAACCACTGGTGCGCCAGCTCATGCGCCACCAGTCGCTCGGAGCGCCGCTCCCCATCGCAATGATTGGCACCGAACACCGAAATACCTTGTGCCTCCAGCGGAATATCGAGCTCGTCATCGGTGACCACCACGGTGTACCCGGCGTCGAATGGGTACGGGCCGAACTGTTTGATGAACAGCTTCATCATCTGCGGCTGCCTGCCGAAGTCGTGTGTGAACCGCTCATGCAGCCGCGACGGGAGCGCGGCGTTCATCGAGATCGGGTTCTTGGCGAGCTTGACGGTTTGGTAATCCCCGATCTGCAGCGTCGCGAGGTAGGGCGCCATCGGCTCGGGCTGCTCATAGGTCCAGGTCGTGTGTGCGGCCCGGACTCGCCGTGATACCAACTCGCCGTTGGACACAACGCAGTACGGGCTGTCGCTGCTGATGACAAACCGATAGCTTGCCTTGGAGCTGGGGTGATCGTCGCACGGGAACCAGGACGCCGCGCCGTTCGGCTGTCCGGCCACCAGCACGCCGTTGGACAGCTCCTCGAACCCGACGTCTCCCCACATGCTGTTGATGGGGCGGGGTGATCCGCCGTATCGGATAACGATGGTCATGGCGGCTCCGGCCGGGATGCCGGTGGCCAGCTTGATGGTGATCTTTCCGGCACGATGCCCGAAATGTGTTGGACGCCTGCCATTCACGGTCACCTTCGAGACGCCGAGAGCGTCGGCGAGGTCGAGGGTGAATTCCTTGAGGGTGGCGAGGCTGACTGCCGTGACCGTCGCGGTACCGGTCAGCCGGTTGATGGCCACCTTGTATTCGAGGTCCAGCTCGTAGCGGGACACCCGATACCCGTAATTACCGTTCTGTGGCAGGTAGGGGTCGATAATCGGAGGCCGTGGGGGGAGCCTTTTGGCTGCCTTTTTGCCTGGCTTGGTCATGCGGCCCCGGAGTTCTTACTTGGGGAAGCCTTGCCGCCCTTGGGCTTCTTCGGTGCCATCGGATCCAACTTGCCCCATGGAGAAATGGGGTTGCCCTGCCACCTGGTTGACGGCGGGACGACGTCACCACGGACCACCAGCGAGGCAGGCCCGACGGTGGCGCCGGCCCCTAGCTCGGCGGCGGGAAGCGCTACGCAATGTGGTCCGAGGGTGGCGCCCTCGCCGAGGACCACGGTGTCCATCCGCATGATCCGGTCGTGGAACAGGTGTGTCTGCACCACGCAGCCGCGGTTCACGGTCGCGCCCCTACCTAGGGTCACCAGATCGGCCTCGGGCAGCCAGTACGTCTCGCACCACACTCCGCGGCCGATCTTTGCGCCCAGGCCGCGCAGCCACCAGTTCTGCATCACCGTTCCCGACGCGGCACGCGCAAACCACACGGCAGCAACGGTTTCCACGAACGTATCGGCAACCTCATTACGCCAGACGAACGAGGACCAGAGGGGTTTCTCCACAGCTTTGGTGCGCCCGACCACCGCCCACTTGGCGACCACGCTCACCACGCCGGCCAAGGCGCCGGCGATCAGCAGCACCACGCCACTGAGTGCGCCCGCGGCCCAGAAATTGAACCGGATGGCGATGGTCTGCAAGGCCAGAAGTACCCCGACTCCGATCCCGAACGTCACGATGATCGGGATGATGCGGCACGTCTCCACGATGCCCCGCATGACCTTGAGCCGGAAGGGCGGCTCGAATGTCAGCGCGGAATCTGCGCCGTCGGCCTTGCGGCGTAGTCGCTTTGGCGGGCTACCGATCCACGACGAACCCGACTTGGCCTTGTGGGGAGTCGCAGAGAGGACGGCGACCAGCGCGTCATTGGGTACCTTGCGGCCGGGCTGGGTAATCCCCGAGTTCCCCAGAAATGCGCGCTTGCCGATTCGGGCCTTGGCGATGTGGATCCAACCGCCGCCCAACTCATAGGACGCGACCATGGTGTCGTCGGCAAGGAACGCGCCGTCGTCGACCTCGGTGAACTTCGGTATCAGCAGGGCTGTCGAAATCTCGGTGTCCTTGCCGATTTTCGCGCCCAGGACGCGCAGCCACCATGGGGTCAGTTGGCTGGCGTAGATGGGGAACAAGTAGTTGCGGGCCGCGTCCATCAGGCGTTCGGTGGCCCACATTTGCCATCCCTGCCGGCTGCGGACGGGGTGATAGCCCTCGTGCACGCCGATCGACATCAGTCGCACCAGTGCAACGGTGATGGCGGCGTATACGATCACGCTGACCAGCGCCGCGCCGGGCGTCCAGATGAGCGCGGGCGCCACGGCTTCACAAATCGTCGCAGTGTTCCGGATGCCAAAGGCCACCACGCCCAGCCCGGCGGCCAGCGCGAGCAAGGGCAGTCCGCCCAGCAGGATCGATGTCACCCCGTAGATCGGTACCCATTGCCCGGCTCGGGGCGGACGGTAATCCGGCCAGGGATGGCGGGCCTTGCCCGACTTCACGGCCGGTGAGCCCTTCCAGTACTGGCCGTTCTTGACTCTGCCGACGACACCGGAACCCGGTGCGACATCGGCGTTCTTGCCGATGACCGCTCCCGGTAGCAGGGTGGTGCGGGCCCCGACGGTGGCATCCTCGCCGATGACGATGGGGCCGACATGAAACTTGTCCCCGTCAACCCAATGCCCGGACAAGTCAACTTCAGGTTCGATGGAACTGCGGTCGCCAAGCTGGAGCCAACCCGTCACGGGCGGAGATGAATGCAGGTCGACACCGCTACCCACACGTGCACCCAACGCCCTGGCGTAATAAACCATCCACGGTGCGCCGGAGAGGTTCTCGGCGCCGCTGGCGGCGGCCAGCCGGTCGGCGATCCACACCCGCAGATGCACACTTCCGCCGCGCTCGTATGTCCCGGGCTTGACCCCGGACAGCAGTAGCCGTGCCCCGACGACGGTGATGCTCATGCGGCCCAGGGGAGTGATGAAGAGAACGAACGCCGCCAGCAGCACCCACCAGTTGACCGTTACCAGCCATGGCACATCGCTGAACATTGCGAATACGTTGTTGGCCAAAGCGAGCCAGGTCGCCCATTGCAGACCCGTGAGGGTGGTCAGCGGAAGCGTTGCCACCACCTGCGCCAGCTCGGTCATCCGCGGTACCGGCTTCACGATCCGGGGTTCGACCTCGATGGAAGGTGCCAGCTCATCCAGATAGGTGGCCAGTGATCCGAGTCGTGGCTGGTCGTACAGGTTCGCGACGGTCACCTGCGGGTAGCGCTGCCGCAACGCCGCGACCAGCTGTGCCGCGGAGAGCGATCCTCCACCGAGAGCGAAGAAGTCGGCCTCAGGTCCGTCGACCGTGGCCGCCAGGATGTCTCGCCACAATCCGGCGAGCCAGCCCATGGTGCCGCCCAATTCGGCGGCGTCGTCGTCGGTATCCGCGCCCGGTGGCGGCCATGGCAGTGCGTTGCGGTCGACCTTTCCCGAAGTGCGCGTGGGCAGTTCGTCAAGTTTCACCAGTCGCGGCACCAGCGCGGCCGGAAGTGACTCGGCCAGGCTCGCGCGGGCTGCGGCGATATCGAAGTTGGGGTCGGCGCTGGCGATGTAGCCGACCAGCAGCGGGGTGCCGCTGGCGGTCTTGCGCACTGCGGCCGCGCCGCCGCTCACGCCGGGCAGGTTGACCAGCGCCGCGTCCACCTCGCCGAGTTCGATACGGCGGCCACCGACCTTCACTTGGTCATCGGCGCGGCCCTGGAAGTACAACCCGTCGGGTTCCAGGCGCACCAGGTCACCGCTACGGTAGGCCCGCGACCATCCCAAAGTATTTAAAGCAGCGTACTTTTCGGCATCCTTGTCGGGGTCGAGGTACTTGGCCAAGCCAACGCCGCCGATGACCAGTTCACCGACCTCGCCGTAGCCGACCTGGTTG
Source organism: Mycobacterium sp. D16R24 (assembly GCF_002013385.1). NCBI lineage: Bacteria > Bacillati > Actinomycetota > Actinomycetes > Mycobacteriales > Mycobacteriaceae > Mycobacterium > Mycobacterium sp. D16R24. The sequence continues at coordinate 36,063 of NZ_MAEV01000022.1, forward strand.
CCCTGCGCATCCACGACTGCCAGATCCCAGCCCGGAAGCGGTAACCCGATACTGACGGGGCTGACCCCGTCCAGTCGTGCCGCACATGCCACCACGGTCGCCTCGGTGGGGCCGTAGGTGTTCCACACCTCGCGGGCGGCACCGTCTTCACCGGTGGCCAGCCGTTCGGCCAGATCCGGTGGGCAGGCCTCGCCGCCGAAAATCAGCAGCCGCACCGCCTCCAGCGCCTCCGCCGGCCACAGTGCGGCCAGGGTGGGCACCGTCGACACCACGGTGACATCGCGGGACACCAGCCAGGGACCCAAATCCATGCCGCTGCGGACCAGGGACCGCGGTGCGGGTACCAGGCAGGCGCCGTAGCGCCACGCGAGCCACATCTCTTCGCAGGAGGCGTCGAAGGCCACGGATAGTCCGGCGAGCACTCGGTCATCGGGACCAATTGGGTTGTCCTGCAAGAACATTTGCGCTTCGGCGTCGACAAAGGCGGCTGCGTTGCGATGCGTCACCGCTACGCCTTTGGGGGTGCCGGTGGAACCCGAGGTGAAGATGATCCAGGCGTCGTCGCGCGGCGTCGGTTTGGTGGCGCGCCAGCCTCGTGACGAACCGGGTCCACGAACCAGACCGTCCGGGGTGATCACGGCGGCGACCTGTGCCTCGCCGAACACCAGCGCCGCGCGTTCTTCGGGATCGTCGGCGTCGACGGGAACGTATGCGGCTCCCGCGGCCAGTGTCGCCAGGATCGCCACATAGAGCGAGTAGCTGCCCGAGGGCATCCGGATCCCGACGCGATCACCGCGCCCGATTCCCCGAGTGCCGAGCCATTCGACACTTGCCTCGACGTCAACGATGAGCTCGGAGTACGTCAGCTGGATGGTGCCGTCATCGATGGCGGGCGCGTCGGGGTGCTCCGCGGCGGTGGAGTAGAGGATGTCGATCAGGGTCCGGGCCGGAGGGGCTGACCTGCCGAGCAGGTACTGCGGAGGCACCGGGTGGGCCGGGGTTTCATGTGCGACGGCCTCGGAGGACTCTTCGTGCGCGCGGTTGGTGGGTGACTCGTCGGGGCCGGTCACGCTGCTCCTCGTTAGTTTCCGCGTCGGTTTCTGTGGGCCTGGAGGGGTACCGTAGCGAGCCTATCGGTCCGGGTGCGGCTAGGCTCGTCGCCGCGCGGAAGTGGTCCGTCGGGCACGGTGATCCCGTGGCCCCTAAGTTTGCCACGGTGGTCCACCGGCCGATCTGTCCGGTACCGGAGCAGGAGAATCCCCATCCGATCCGACGCGCTGCGGTATCTGTACACCTAGCCGGCCGACCTGCGGATCGAGATTCTTGTTGTGGCGGCCAAGGGCGCGCGCACCCGTGCCGAGACCATCACCAAGAACGGCGGTAGCTACGACACGTGGACCGTCGGCAGGGACATCACCGTGGTGATCTCGATGACCTTCGGCGTGGAACACCTAGCCCTCTTTGGCAGTGCGCCGGGTCTTGTACAGGCTGGCGACGGTGGTGATGAGCAGGGTCACGATGATCACCGCAAGGCTGGCCAATGTGGGGATCTCGGGTACATGGACCGGCTCGCCGCCGTTGATGAACGGCAGTTCGTTCTCGTGCAATGCGTGCAGGATCAGCTTGACGCCGATGAAGAACAAGATGAACGCCAGCCCCTGCGACAGGTACACCAGGCGCTTGAGCATGTCGCCGAGCAGGAAGTACAGCTGGCGCAGACCCATGAGGGCGAACACGTTGGCGGTGAACACCAAGTAGGGCTCCTTGGTGAGCCCGTAGATCGCGGGGATCGAGTCGAGCGCGAAGAGAAGATCGGTGGTGCCCAGCGCGACGATCACCAGGAACATCGGCGTCATCAGTCGTGTGCCGTTTTCCCGGACCCACAGCCGCAGGCCGTCCCACTTATCGGTGGTCCGCAGGTGCTTGCGGGCGAACTGCACCACGGCGTTGTCGGCGTCGTCATCATGCTCGGTGTCGCGTGCCAGGTTGACGGCGGTGTACACCAGGAACGCGCCGAACAGATAGAAGATCCAGGAGAACTGGTTGATGGCCACCGCGCCGAGGGCGATGAAGATGCCGCGGAAAATCAGCGCCAGGATGATGCCGATCAACAGGGCCTCTTGCTGATAGATCCGGGGCACCTTGAAGCTGGCCATGATGATCAGGAAGATGAACAGGTTGTCCACCGAGAGGCTGTACTCGGTGAGCCAGCCCGCGAAGAACTCCAGTCCGAACTGGCTGCCGTGGAAGAACCACACCCACAAGCCGAATGCCACCGCGAGCCCTATGTAGATGCTGAGGGCGGTGGCGGTTTCGCGGACGGTGGGTTCATGGGGCCGCCTGCCGATCACCACGACGTCGATCAGCAAGATCGCGACCGTGACGGCCAGCGTGATGATCCATTCGAGCTGCGATACCTGCATGAAATAACCTCCGGTCGCCAAAACGCCGGAGGTCTCTTCCGCCGGCGGGTGACCGGCCTGCGGCACCGACCGGTCCGACAATGGCCGATGTGATGACGACACCGCAGCGAAGGAATACTCCCCTCCGCGCGCCAGTCTGCCCTATGGCGCGGGGATCGGAAAATCGGGCCGGATTCACGAGCCGACACGGCGGATTTGAAATCACCCTGCGCAATGCGCTTGACGGTGGCTGCGGCCGCGCGCAGACTGCGCACAGGTCATGAGTACCAGCGATAAGCCCTGGCTAGCTGGTCGGCAACCCTCCTCCATGCCGTTTGTCTTCGCGCAAGCGGCTCATCCACGGCGGGGTGCTCCAGGTGACGACCTGGCCGCGCTCAACCGGGCGTGGCAAGCGTGGACTCGCCGGGCGGGTCCGGTGAGATGGGATGTCACATGCCAGTGTCCAAACAATCTGGGTCCGAGCAACCGGCCGCGCGTGTGGTGGGAGCCGACACCAAAGTTCCTCTGGCCCTAGGTGGCTGGATCAGATACGCCAATTTTGACTACGCGGCCAGCGCGCCCGCGCTCTGTGCTGTCGCGGATCGCGTCACCGAGCTGCTGCCGTATTACGCCAGTGTGCATCGTGGCGCCGGATACGCCTCCCGTGTGTGCACGGCGCTCTACGAGCGCGCCCGTGAGATGGTGGGACGCTTCGTCGGGGCCGCCGCCGACCACCATGTGATCTTTACCCGTAACACCACCGACTCGTTGAATCTGCTCGCCTCGGCGGTGCCGGGTGAGGTGGTGGTGCTCGATATCGAGCACCACGCAAACCTGTTGACCTGGCAGCGATATGCGGCCCGGGTGGTAGGGCATCGAGCCACCGTTGCGGACACCGTCACCGCGCTGGCTGACGAGCTCGCCCGCCGGCCCGCCGCACTGCTGGCCGTCACCGGGGCTTCGAATGTCACCGGCGAGGTGCTGCCGTTGGCCGAACTCGCGTCCGTCGCGCACCGGTACGGAGCGAGGATCGCAGTAGACGGCGCACAGTTGGTTCCGCACCGCCGAATCGATTTGGTGACAACTGGAATCGACTATCTCGCGTTCTCCGGGCACAAGCTGTATGCGCCATTTGGTGCTGGAGTCCTTGTGGGGCAAAGCGACTGGCTCGACGCCGCGAGGCCGTATCTCGCGGGTGGTGGGGCGGTGCGCAATGTTGGTATCGACGGGGCCGAGTGGCTCGCGGGACCGCAGCGCCATGAGGCGGGCACGCCCAATGTGGTTGGCGTCGCCGCCGTGGCGGCTGCGTGTGAGGCATTGTCCGCGCTGGGGGAGGTAGGCCACGTACAGGATGCGCTCACCGCCCAACTTCGGGACGGGCTCGCCGCGATCGAAGGTGTTGACACCCTGCGTATTTGGAACGGTGGTCGGGATGTGCTGGGCATTGTGTCCTTCACTGTCACCGGATACGCGCCGTCGGTCGCCGCGGCCTATCTGTCGGCCGAGCACGGAATTGGGCTGCGTGACGGCAGATTCTGTGCGCACCCGCTGCTGGAGAGGTTGGGATACCCAGGGGGTGCGCTGCGCGCAAGTATCGGGCTGGGAACCACCGCGAGTGACATCGCGCGCCTCGTCGACGCGATCGGTGAGCTCGTCCGTCACGGGCCGGCGCTGATCTATACCGAGCGCGACGGGCAGGTCGGGCCGGTTGATGACAGGCGGCCACTCCCGGATTTCCTGGTGGCGTAGGCGCCAACACAGTATCCGTAACTCGCAATACGTGATACTTTCAGTTCGACACATCACAGGGTCTGACTGACAAGGACGTCGAATGACTAGTACACGTGTGCGGGGTAGCGAAGTCAACGGTGGGGAACGGGCAGTTCCCGACCATGAGGTCGTGATCATCGGGGCAGGCTTCGGCGGCATCGGAGCGGGTGTTGAGCTGACCAAAAGGGGAGTCCACGACTTCGTGATCTTGGAGAAGTGGGGTGCTGCCGGAGGCACCTGGCACGCCAACAAGTACCCGGGCGTGGCTGTCGACATCCCAACCTTTATCTACAGCTTCTCCTACGACCAGAAGACCACCTGGTCAAAGTTCTTCACCCCCGGTGACGAGCTTGAGGGGTACGCAAACGAACTCGTGGACAAGCATGAACTGCGCCGCAAGATCCGGTTCAACACGCGTGTAGTGCGTCAGGAATTTGATGAGGCGCGCAACATGTGGGCTCTTACTCTGGACGATGACAGTGTCATCACTGCCCGGCACGTGATCGCCGCGACGGGGGGCCTCGAGCAACCCAAGCTCCCCGAGATAGACGGTATCGATTCCTATCAGGGTGTGCTGATGCATACTGCTTTGTGGGACAAGGATGTTCAGCTGGCCGGAAAACGAGTGGCAGTCATTGGCACCGGTGCCACATCGCTGCAGCTGGTTCCAGAGATCGCTCCGGAGGTTGGCCATCTCAGCGTCTTTCAGCGCACCCCCATCTATGTGGGGCCCAAGCCCGACTTGAAGTACAACGCGTTCTGGCGCGCGCTGTTCGGATTCCCGGGCGTTGCCAAGGGCATTCGGCACGCCATCAACCTCAGTACCGCCTACATTCCGGACGCAGTCTTCAAGCTCGACTCCAAATACGTCGAATCCGCGTCGATGGCCCTGGCCCACCGGATGCGTGGCTGGATGCGTACTCAGGTCGACGACCCGGTAACCCGAGAGAAGTTGCTGCCCTACTACGGTTTTGGTTGCAAGCGCCCCTCCTTCTCCAATACCTATCTCAAGACGTTCAACCGCCCCAACGTGGCTTTGGTGACCGAGCCCATTGAGCGGATCACCGAAAAGGGCCTGCTTACCGCGGACGGTGTCGAGCATGAAGTGGATGTGTTGATCTGCGCCACCGGGTTCGCGATCTGGGATCACATGCCTGCCTTCCCGACCGCCGGACGGCGCGGCAAGGATTTGAAGCAGTTCTTCCAGGAGAACCGTTATCAGGCATACCAGGGTGTTTCGATCCCGGATTACCCCAACTTCTTCCTCGTTCTCGGACCGTACGGGTACGTCTTTGGGCCGTATCACATGCTGATCGAGTCAACCACTGCGCACGCGGCCCGGGTCATCGCGGAGACGAAGAAGCGTGGCGCTACCACCGCCGAGGTCAAGCAGGATGTGCATCAGGCCTACTTCGACAAGATGCACGAGCGCAATAGAAATCATCTGTGGCTCTCGCCGGCATGCTCGGCGGCCAACACTTACTACATCGACAACCATGGTGATTCGCCTTTCCGCCCAGGCGGTTTCGGTGAAATGTACTTCCACAACAAGTACTTCCGGCTGGACAACTATCGGTACGGCACCGAGACAGTGGCACCGGTCGTGAAGGCGGCGTCGCGGCGCAAGCGCAACAAGGAGGTTGTGGGATGAGACTGCTGCCCGGACGTAAACCAGAACTTGTCGTCGTGACCGGTGCCGGAAGCGGCATCGGGCGAGCCATCGCCGTCCAATTCGCACGGGGCGGTGCGGAGGTGGTGGCCTCAGATCTGGATCTGACGACCGCCCAGGAAACGGCTGCGATCATCCACCGGAAGGGACATCGGGCGGTGGCTTTTCAGCTCGATGTCACCGACCCGGCGGCCTGGGAGCGGTTCGCTGATCAGGTGCGGGCCGAATACGGTGTTCCCGATGTGCTGGTGAACAACGCCGGCATCATGGTCGGCGGGCGCTTCTTCGACCTTGAGCAGGAGCATTGGGAAAAACAGTTCCGGGTCAACGTATTCGGTGTCGCCTATGGCGGACGGGTCTTTGGCAAGCAGATGGCCGAACGTGGCCGCGGTGGTCAGATCGTCAATATCGCCTCGGCGGGGGCCATTACCCCGACCCCGATCTTCCCCGCCTATTCGGCCTCCAAGGCGGCGGTGAAGATGCTGAGCGAGTGCATGCGAATGGAATTGGGCCCCAAGGGAATTGGTGTATCTGCGGTATGCCCCGGCTTCATCAACACGAACATCGGGGTAAACGCCACCGTCGCCGGTCTGGACCTTCGTGATGATGTGCGCGAGCGTGCGAACAACGCCATGAGGGCCTTCCAGTCCTCTGCCCCGATGCGGGTATTGGACCAGTTGATCGGTCCCCCGCAGGTCGCGCGTGCCACGGTCCGCGCGGCGCGTTACAACTTTGCGGTGGCCCCGGTGCGTCCCGAAGCGTGGCTGGGCTACTTCTTGAGCAGGCTCCTGCCCGGTCTCAATCGCCATTTCATGTATCCGATTCCGTACTGGCTTGGATTGGATATCGACACGCTCATGCCCAAGGTGCAACGCGTCATTGACAATCTGACCGAGCGCACCCCAGCGGGGCCGCTCACCGAGCAGTCGACGGTGTGATCGGGGCCTATCGGCTCACTCGGAATTCAACGATGGCGATGCCCAGACCTCCTGGGTACCGTGGCGGCTGTGGCGACACAACACCAGACGTTCCGGGTTTTCACCGACGATGCTGCCAGCTGGCGCGAACTGACCAATGGAACGGGTGTCACCGCACGCGTCAACGCCCCCGATCTCAAACAGGCACAGCGGGCCCGGCATTCTCTGCGCACCGCGCGCAAGGACGCACCCGCGGTCATCCTGGATGTCTACGTGCACATCGAAGCCGACTCGCGATCGGCGCGTAAGCATTTTGCGAGTCTGAGGGTTCCGTCGGCGGTCTCGTATGCGGGTACCCCGGAAGGGCTGGCGGGTTTGATCGCCGATATCTACCTGGCTGGTGTGGCCGACGGGGTGACTCTGATTCCGGCGTCGCCCACCACAGATATCAGTTGTGCCGCACGTCGCGTACTCGCGTTGCTGCCCCAGCGGATACCGCTGGCGGCGTAGCGATCACCAGTTGTCGTAACCACCCTCGGGGCCGAGCATGCGCTCCAGCCGGGTGCGGTTGATCTTCGCGAGTTCGTTGCGCGTCACCTTGCGCTCGGTATCCATGTCATGGTGCATGCGGTCGGAGATCGCGCGCAGCACCGAGACGCCGTCCTGCCCACACATGTGCATGACGAAGCGATGCCCGAAGTGGTGCTCGTATCGATGCGCGGCGGCCCGCAGCGCGGCCATCATTCCCGGGGTCTCGTCGCGGATCGCACACTGTTCGGCATGGGACCGCGCACTTCCCGGACGTTTTCCCAGCGGCGGATAGGCGATCAGGACCTCGTCGAGTGACTCCTCGGACAGCGCGAACAACTCGTTGTCGGCCAGTCGGAACAGGGCGTCATGATCGGCGAACGGCCGCGCCGCGGCGATCTTCCGTGCCCAGGTCACACTGCCGCCGCATTCGTACAGCGCGTGGACCGCTTTGGTGTCGGGCATCTGGTTGAACGTGTCGCGGCCGATGCCCTGATGCATCAACATAAGACCATGATTCGACGGGTCGCTGCTGTTCGCTAGAGGGGGACCGTGCATTTTGCAGGAGCTTAACGCGACGTAACATTGCACCGAGTAGGACTGGGGAGGGAGTGGGGGACAGTGACGGATCCAGCCTGGCAGCAGTACCCGCAGGAGCCGTGGCCGCCCGGCGAGCCGATTCCCTATCCCGAGGACCCGAAGCCCCCGAAATGGCCGTGGATAGTCGCCGGCGTCAGTCTTCTGGCGGTGCTGGCGATAGCCCTGACGGCGATCTTGGTCATCACCCGCCGAACCGAGATGGCAGCTCCGACGACGGTCACCGTCACTCCTTCGACGACGTGGACGGGGCCCAATGACGTTCCGTTGCCGTCGAGGACGACGACCGAGCCTCCTCCGCCATCACCACCCCCGCCGAACCCCAGCACCGGTGCCGAGACCACACCAACGACCACCGAAGCGCCTCCGGTGCCCACCACGACCGAGGCACCCAAGCCGGTGCCCACCGCCGGAGAAGGCCCTGGTGGGTCCGGCACAGGAGGCAAGAGCGTCACCTACAGTGCGTGGGGCTCGGGCGTCGACCCGCTGCCACCGCATTTCGGATTGAAGGTCAGTTATTGGACCGGCACCGAGCTGGTGACGATCCAAGACATCAAGCTGCCCTGGGGTGTCTCGGTGACGATGACCAACTCTGCGGCGTCGCCACGCATGATTGTCGACTGGGGTGAGGCCAGTTGTTCGATCACAGTCGACGGTGTCGTCGTCGTCAGTAACAGCGGTCCGATGGGCGCCGTATGCGTGGCGCCCTGACCCAGGTCAGTGACCCTGGGTCTTGAGCCGCTCGAACGACGCGATGACCTCGGCCTCGGCCTCGGTGCGGCCCACCCAGTCGGCAGCCTTGACGAATTTGCCGGGCTCCAGGTCCTTGTAGTGGACGAAGAAGTGCTTGATGGAGTCCAGTTCGAAGGACGACACATCGCCGATTTCCTGGATGTGATCCCAGCGCGGGTCGCCTGCGGGCACGCACAGCACCTTGTCGTCACCGCCGCCGTCGTCGACCATCTTGAACATACCGACGGGCCGAGCTTCCACGATCACGCCGGGGAAGACGGACTCGGGTAGCAGTACCAGGGCGTCCAGCGGGTCGCCGTCCTCGCCGAGGGTGTTCTCGATGAAGCCGTAGTCGGTGGGGTAGGCCATCGGGGTGTAGAGGTAACGGTCCAGGCGTACTCGGCCGGTCTCGTGATCGACCTCGTACTTGTTGCGCTGCCCCTTGGGGATCTCGATGGTGACGTCGAACTCCACACCCGCTCCTTGAATGTCGGTGGTACTCAGTCGGTCGGTCGGTCTTCGCGCAAGCGCTCATCGGTGTCCGCAGGCCTTCGGGCAAGCGCTCGTCCAGCGCGCACCAGGATAGCGATACCCTGCAGAGCATGGTCACCGCCAGGGCACTTGATCCGCGTCACTGGCGGCGCTCTACCCACGTCCTGCTGGCCGTCGCCGTCGTGTTGGCGATTGCCGCGCTTGTTCTCGTAGCGTCGCTGACCACCGGAGCCTCCACCGCCCGCCAGCCGCAGAGCGCAGATCCCGAACCGACGCTGGTCACCCCGAAACCGGGTGTCGTGCCGGTTTCCGATTCGGCGCCGGTTCCGACGGCAGATGGTTTGGCACAAGCGCTGGACAAGGCGCTGGCCGATCCGGCGCTGGCCATGTTCACCGGCCGGGTAACCGACGCACTGACCGGCCGCGAGCTGTGGCAGCAGGGCTCCACGGTGCCGATGGTCCCCGCATCTACTAACAAGGTGCTGACCGCCGCGGCAGCGCTGCTGACCCTTGATCGGGCCGCGAAACTCACCACATCGGTCGTGGCGGACACCGAGGGACAGCGGGGACTGGTGACATTGGTCGGCGGCGGCGACCCGATTCTCAGTGCGGCGCCGGCGGACACTGACACCTGGTACCGCGACGCCGCGCGCATCAGTGATCTGGCCGACCAGGTACGTAAGTCGGGGGTCACGGTCACGTCGATCACGGTCGACATCAGCCGGTTTGGCGGCCCGTCCATGGCGCCCGGATGGGACCCGGCCGATATCGACGGCGGTGACGTCGCGCCCATCCAGGCTGTGATGCTCGACGCCGGACGTACGCAGCCAACCGATTACGACTCGCGTCGTTCCACCACGCCCGCCCTCGACGCGGGGCGTGCACTGGCTGCGGCGCTCGGGGTTGACACCGACATGGTGCGGTTGGACTCGGCGTCGCCGTCGGCGAAATCCATTGCCTCCGTTCAGTCAGCTCCGCTGATGGAGCGGCTGCGCGAGATGATGAATGCCTCCGACAACGTGATGGCGGAAACCATTGGCCGCGAGGTGGCGTTGGCCTCGGGCCGGCCGCAGACCTTCTCCGGAACTGTCGATGCGGTCACGAGCCAATTGCGCAGCGCAGGAATCGATCTCACAGGCCTGACACTGCGTGATTCCAGTGGCCTGTCGGTGGACGACAGGGTTACCGCACGCACCCTCGACGAGGTCATCGGAGCCGCTGCCGGCCCTGATCAGCCGAAGCTGCGCCCGCTGCTGGATGTGCTGCCCATCGCCGGTGGCAGTGGCACGCTGTCCGAACGCTTTGTCATCCAAAACCAAGCCGCGGCGGGATGGTTGCGCGCCAAGACAGGATCGCTCACGGGTGTGAACACCTTGGCCGGTGTGGTCACCGACGTCAGCGGGCGGGTGCTGACTTTCACGCTGATGCAGAACCAGGCGACCGCACCGACCGCGCGCAACGCGGTGGATAACACCGCAGCGGTATTGCGGTCTTGCGGATGTAGCTGATGGCCGTGCCGGATCGCGTCGGGAAGGGCGGAGCCGGAACCGGAACCGAGCGCCCCGAGCTGACGGTTGGCCGCATGGTCAACTGGGAGTTCGCCGTGACCGTGGGCGCCAAACTGGCACGGCCCGCGCCGCCCACCACCGAGTACACCCGTAATCAGGCCATCGCCGAGCTGTCGGATGCGGCGCGGCGCGCCGAGGCCCCGGTGCGTGAGCTCACCGGCCTGGCGGACGGCCTGGTGGTACCGGAGGCGCGGATCATCGATCGCACCCGTTGGATCGCGGCAGCGGCCGAGTCCATGCGCGTGATGGCCGGTGGTGACGGCGGCTCCGCGGGGTTCCTGTCGGGCCGTGTCACCGGGGCGCAAACCGGTGCGGTGCTGGCTTTCGTGTCGTCGGGCATTCTCGGGCAATACGACCCGTTCACCGCCGACGGTGTGGGTGCATTGCGTCTGGTGTACCCGAACATCATCGCCGTGGAACGCCAACTTCGTTTGCTGCCAAGCGATTTCCGGATGTGGGTGTGCCTGCACGAGGTAACGCATCGCGTGCAGTTCTCGGCCAACCCGTGGCTGGCGGACTATATGTCGGGCACCTTGGCGACTCTCGCGTACGAGCAAGAGGAGGATGTAGCTGGCATGCTCGGCCGACTGGTCGAATTTGTCCGCGCGCCGAAAGATCAGGGCCAGAACGGGATCGTCGATCTGCTGCGCGCCATGCAATCCGAAAGTGGCAGGGATGCATTGGATCGCCTGCTAGTACTGGGCACGCTGCTCGAAGGGCACGCCGACCATGTGATGGACGCGGTGGGTCCGGCCGTTGTCCCATCGGTGTCGACCATCAGGTCTCGCTTCGAGGCGCGACGCTCACGCAAACAGCCACCGTTGCAGCGGATCATCCGCGCTCTCATCGGCATGGATGCCAAGATGCGTCAGTACACCCGCGGTAAGAAGTTTGTCGACCACGTGGTGGAAACGGTGGGGATGGAACGCTTCAACACAATCTGGCAAGACGCCGAGACACTGCCCAAGCCCGCCGAGATCGAGAACCCGGACCAATGGATAGCCCGAGTACTTTAGCGCTGCGTCAAGCTGTCAAATTGTTTGGTGTTCAGCACCTTCCGGGTGCGCGGCATGTGGCCGTGGCGGTCTCCGGTGGTGCGGATTCGCTAGCGCTTGCGGCAGCTGCCGTCGCGCAGGGCTGGGCAGTGACCGCGCTCATCGTCGATCATGGACTGCAGCAGGACTCCGCCGAGGTCGCGGGCCGGGCGCGGAGTCAGGCGTTGGCTCTGGGATGCCATGATGCCTCGGTTCTTTCGGTGATCGTCGACGGTGTGGGTGGTCTTGAAGCGGCGGCGCGCGATGCCCGGTACGCCGCGCTGCGCGAGGCACGGGATGGCCTACCCGTGCTGCTCGCCCATACTCTCGACGACCAAGCCGAGACGGTGCTGCTGGGACTGGGGCGAGGCTCTGGCGGGCGTTCCATCGCAGGAATGCGCCCCTGGGATGATCCGTGGGGGCGTCCACTTCTTGACATCCGCCGAACCGAGACACGCGCCAGCTGTGCCGAATTGGGTCTGACCCCGTGGGAAGACCCGCACAATGTCGACTCCCGCTTCATCCGGGTGCGGCTGCGTCACGAGGTGCTGCCGCTGCTGGAGCAGATTCTTGGTGGCGGTGTTGCCGGGGCTCTCGCCCGAACCGCGGCATCATTACGGGACGACGGCGACGCGCTCGACGAACAGGCGCGGGCAACCTTCACCGGTGCGGAGCTCCTGGCGATCGCTGGTCTGCGCGATCTGGCACCCGCCGTGCGGCGACGGGTGATCAGGCTCTGGTTACTGGCAGGCGGCGCACAGGATTTGAATGACAGCCAGATTCGCGCGGTGGACGCGCTCGTTGTGCAGTGGCGTGGACAGGGAGGGGTCGCAGTGGGCGCCGACCTTCCCTACCAGCGTCTGGTTGCGTCCAGATTGGGTGACCATCTGGTGCTGTCGATCCACGATGTCTGACAACTGGGTCTACGTGATGGCGAAGTCCTCGCGGATCGGCGAAGTGAGTGTGCGGCGATAGTCCACGGGAGGCCAGGGCCATAGCTCCGGTACCCCGTCGGCTCCCAGATACCAGCTGTCGCATCCGTTGGACCACACGGTATTGGGCATAGCCCGGCGCACTTCGGCGTTGAAGGTCTCGGCGGCGTGTGCCGTTGGCGCTACCGATTGAACTCGGCCGAAACGGATCTCGTTGATCCAATGCATCGCGAATTTCACCTGCGTTTCGGCGATCGAGATCAGCGAGTTGTTCCCGATCGGGCTGTTCGGGCCGATCAACAGAAAGAAGTTCGGAAATCCAGCGAGGCCCACGGCCCGGTATGCGCGTGGTCCGTCACTCCATGCCTCGCTGAGCTTGATCCCGTCGCGCCCGATCACCTCCATAGGACGCAAGTACGAGTGCGCATCAAAACCTGTGGCGCACACCAAGATGTCGAGTTTGTGCAGAACTCCGTCCTTGGTAATGACACCTTGCGGCACGATGCGTTCAATCCCCTCGGTGAACACCGCGACATTGCGGCGTTGCACCGCCTTGAAGAACGGCACCGACATCACCAATCGTCGGCAGAGCGGCTCGTAGTCGGGATGCAGCTTCTGGCGTAGTGCCGGGTCGCGGATGAGCAACCGATGCGATGCCCGGACGAATCCTTGGATGAGCCGCCGCCGGATTCCGGGGTTGACCACCGATCCACCCACGCCGCGTTCAAAATAGAAGCGCCACAGGCGATAAGAGAATCTGTTCAGAATCGGCACGCGGGACCATATCGACTTCGACATTGCCGAGTAGGTGAAGTTGGGAACCGGTGCGACCCATTGCGCCGAGCGCTGGAACACCGCGAGACTTTGCACATCTTCGGCGAGAGCGCTGATGATCTGGACTCCGGATGACCCGGTGCCGATAAGTCCGACCCGCTTCCCGGCATACGGCACCGAGTGATCCCACCGGGCCGAGTGAAAACACGGACCGGCGAAGGACCGCAGCCCGTCGATATCGGGGAGGCGTGGGAGGTGCAACACTCCGGTGGCACTGACTACGACGTCAGCGGTGTCGCGGCTCCCGTCGGAAATCTCCAACTCCCAGTGGGACTGGCCAGGCCCATCAACCCATTCGGCTCGGCTGACGGCTGCCCCGAAGCGAATGTTCCGGCGCAGACCCTGCTCGTCGGCGAATCTGACGAAATACTGGTGGATCTCCGGTCCGGGCGAGAAGCCCTTACTCCAAGCAGGATTCGGGGCGAATGAGTACGAGTAATAGCGCGACGGTACATCGCACTGCAGGCCCGGGTAGGTGTTGTCCCGCCAGGTTCCGCCGACCTCATCCGCCTTCTCGTAGACGGTGAAGTTGGTAATACCGCGGTGCTGGAGGGTGGAGGCCATGCACAGCCCGGACATGCCGGCCCCGATCACGACCACCCGGATATCGCGGGACGGCAGCTTTTCGCTTGCCCCGTAAGCGCCATTGCTCACGTTTCCATAATGGCCTATTTCGTAAACAAAGTCACTGGCCGGTGTCACCGGCTTGGATAGCTCGTGTCGTCCATGGCACGCTATCGGTCGTGACCTGCGAACAGGATCAGGCATGCGGCGAGCAATACAGCGGCGACGTGAAGTCGGTGCTCCTCACGGAGGAACAGATTCGCGCCAAGACGCAAGAGCTCGGCGCCGCCATCGGCGAGAAGTACCGGGACATCGAGGGTGACCTGCTGCTGGTGACCGTGCTCAAGGGTGCCGTCATGTTTGTGTCGGATTTGGCCCGGGCCATTCCGATCCCCACACAGATGGAGTTCATGGCCGTCAGCTCGTACGGCTCGGCAACGTCGTCCTCCGGCGTGGTGCGCATTCTGAAAGACCTGGACCGGGACGTCCAGGACCTGGACGTCCTGATCGTTGAGGACATCATTGATTCGGGACTCACCCTGAGCTGGCTCATGCGCAACCTCGCCTCACGCGGGCCGCGCTCGCTGAACGTGGTCTCGCTACTGCGTAAGCCCGAGGCCAAGAAGGTCGATGTCGACGTGGCCCTCGTCGGCTTCGAGATCCCCAACGAGTTCGTGGTCGGTTACGGGCTGGACTACGGCGAGCGCTATCGCGACCTGCCCTTCATCGGAACACTGCACCCGCGGGTCTACACCGACTGACCGTCTCTGAAGGTCTCCGTCGGGGCGTTCATCGTCTGACGGTCTTGGCGCGCGCTCATCCCAGCTCCCACGTCACGGTGATCTGGGTGCTGACGGTCTGCTGACCCGCCTCCACCGGTGGCCCGCCCGCCGCCCGCAACATTGCGAACTCGGCACGCGGGGAGGGGGTCGAGTGGCCGCCGGTCTCGTCGATGCGCAGGACCTTCCCGAGAGTGCCGCCGGAGAGGGTGGCGTATTGCTCGGCTCGGGCTTTGGCATCGGCGAACGCGCGCTCACGCGCCTGTGTGGACAGATCGCTGCTGTCCTGCAGATCGAAACTGACCCCGGAGAGCTGTGCGGCTTCACCTCCCGCGGTGACCGCCTTGTCCAGAACGTCGGACACCTTCGACAGTTCGCGGACGGTGATCCGTACCGAGTTGTCGGCGGCGTACCCGGTGATCCGGTTGCCGTCGAACTGCGGGTGCACCGACATCCAGGCGGTCCGGACGTCTTCGGCCGCCACCCCGGAGTCGAGCACCGCATCGATCACCGCGCGGGCCTTGGCCTTCACCTCGGCCATCACCCCGGCGATGCGGCGTGAACGTACCGAAACGCCGACGGTGGCCATGAACACGTCGGGACTCCCGCTGGCCTCTCCGTGGCCGACAACCGTGATGTCACCCATGGCCTAGTTCAGCTCCCAGATGACGCTTACTTCGAATGTCACCGTCTGCTGTCCGGGTTCCAGCGGTGGCGCGAATGAGGCGTCCGCCTGCATGGGCGCCCGCTTGCCCATCGCCGGTGCGGGGGGAGGAACCGAGCCGTGGGACTCATCGATCCGCAGCACCTTGCCCAGCTTCGAGCCAGACAGGCCGGCGTACTGCTCGGCGCGGGCCTTGGCGTCGTTGAAGGCACGCTCCCGCGCACCCTTCACCAGGTCGGCGTCATTGTCGAGATCGAAGCTGACCCCGGAGAGCCGTGCCGCGTCGCCACCGGCTTGCACGGCCTTGTCCAGCACTTCGGAAGCCTTCTTGAGATCGCGGACATTGATGCGCACGGAGTTGGTGGCGTTGTATCCGGTAATGCGCGTGGGACCGCCCTGTGGGTATGTCTGTTCGGGCTGGATGGACAGCTCGTTGGTCTGGACGTCCTCCCGGGCCACTCCGGCCCCGACCACGGCATCGATGACGGCCTGGGCCTTCTCACTTGCCTGAGACAGTGCGCCGGATACGTCCTTGGCGGTCACCGATACGCCCACGTCAGCGCGCAAGACATCGGGTGCGCCCTTGACCTCGCCCTTCCCAATGACCGTGACGTTACGAGTGGACTCTGGGCTGCCGGTGGAATCGTCACCGCAGCCGGCCAGGAGCACGGCCATCGCCGCGGCGCCAGCCACGGCGATTGTCCGGGTCAGAGCTTTCCGACTTAGTACCCGCATGTCACTTCCTGTCCTCCCCGACCTTTACGGCACTACCAAGATCTTGCAGTGGTGCCCCGGATTACCGAGATCGGCAAATGCTGATCCGACATCTTCCAGACCTACCTCACCCGTGACCAGGTGTGCAACATCGATCTCGCCGTGCGCGATTCGCCGCAACGTTTCGGAGAACTCCGCTGGGTCGTAGGCGAGCACGAATTGGAGCGCAACTTCCTTGGCGATCCCGAAGTACGGCGTGATGGCATCGGGCTCCATACACACGCCGACCACCACCACCCGGGAGCTGTGCGGTGCGTCCCGCAGCACATCGTTGAGGATGCCCGGTACCCCGACGGCCTCGAAGATCACCGGTGCGCCCTTGCCGACCCGGGACCAGGCCTCGAAGGTGGGTTCGGTGCTGGGGTCGACGACCTCGTGCGCCCCCATGAGCCGGGCCAGATCGCGCCGGGCCGGGGACAAGTCGGCGGCGACGATCGGCTCGATCCCCAGGTTGTCCAGGGCGGCTATCACCGCTATGCCGACGGGGCCGCACCCGATGACGATTGCTCCGGTGCCCGGCTGGACGCCCGATTTGTTGACGGCGTGCAGACCGACCGCCATCGGTTCAGTCAACGCCGCATGCCTGGGGTCGAGGCCGTTGGGGATAGGCAGCAGTAGCGGTGCGCTCAGCAGCATCTGCTCGGCGTAGCCCCCGAGCGTGCTGTTGCTATAAACGATGGGTTCGATTCCCTTGGCGGACAGCAGAATCGGAATCGAAGTGACTGCGGTTCCCGGAGCGGGAGCCTGCGTCCCCGGTCCGGCTTCGATCACTTCCGCTGCGAACTCGTGCCCCATGAACACGTCGGCGCCAAGGTCGACGCTGTCGGTCAGGCTGGGCACGCCCGCCATCTGTTGTGACAGTTCGATGGCCTGGGCCCCGTGTTTTGCGAAATGCAGGTCGGATCCGCAGATTCCGCACGCGGAGACCTTGACGAGCACCTGGCCCTCGCCGGGCACCGGGTCGGCCACATCGTCCCGGTAGACCATCGCGCCGTTACGCAACACCGCTGCTCGCATCAGTTCGAGGCCTTCTGTGCTCGGTCGTTCTGATGTTCGCCGATGGCCTTGGCGACGGCATCGCCGGCACGGCCCAGCAGCTCGCCACGCTTGGCCTGCGCCCAATCGTGCGAGACCTTGGCGGCGGTGAGTTGGCCGGTGAAATGCGGAATTACCTTGCGGGCGAACAGCTCATAGGATTTGAATGTTGCTTCCGGCGAGGCCCAGTCATGGCCGAGCATCAGGAAGGTGCCGAATCCACCCGATGTGTCGAGCAGATCCTGGATGTAGTCGATGGCATCTTCAGGCGTCCCGATGCAGCAATTGCCCTCGTCCACATAAGCCTTCACGAAATCACGCGGATCCTGATGCGTACCGTCAACGTCATTCGCGAGCGGTAGCACCCCGACCGCGCCGAAGTAGTGCGCGTAGTCCGGCAAGCCATATGTGCAATCCTCGATGGCCTGCTCACGGGTCTCGGCCAGATGCAGGATGCCAAGCACTCGCCACGTCGACCGATCCGGTTCGGGGTGGCCATGGGTGGCCGCCTGCTCGCGTACCACCTCCCAGGCATTTTCCAGTGCCGCGAATCCGCCCGGGATGGACGCCGACAACGACAGCAGGCCCGCGCCGAGCTTCCCGGCCAGCCGGGGTCCCGACGGGGAAAACATTGCTGCGGTGAGGATTTCCGGGTAGGGGTGGGTATAGGGCCGCAGCTGCAGCTGCGCGTCCCGAAGGGTGAACCAGGACGTTTCGCGGCTTATGCGTTCCTCCGGCGCCGCGCGCAGCAGCGCCATGATCGCTTCCAGCGACTCCTCCTGCATCTGACGCTGATCCACGGGGTCGATGCCCATCATGTACGCGTCGGTGGGCAGCGCGCCCGGTCCGGTGCCGAAGATGACGCGGCCTCGAGTGATGTGGTCCAAGAGAATCCAGCGATCCACCACCATCAACGGATGGTGATAGGGCAGCGAGACCACCCCCGTGCCCAGTCTGATGTGCTTGGTGCGCTCGGCTGCGGTGGCGATGAAGACCTCGGGACAGGAGATCAGTTCGTAGCCGCCGGAGTGATGCTCACCGAACCATGCCTCGTCATACCCCAGGCGGTCCAGGGCTACCACTCGGTCTAGGTCGTACTCCAGTGCGGTGGTCGGATTTTGGCCGACGGGGTGAAACGGCGTGATGAAGGCGCCGAATCGCAGTGGGGCGCTCATCGCGCAACCTCGTGCAGGAATCCGAGCAATGCGGCATTGACCTCGTCCGGCCGCTCCTGCTGAATCCAGTGCCCGGCACCTTCGATCAGGATGTCACCCCGATTGTCGATACGGTATCGCACACTGCCCGCATGATCCGTGAAACCGAGAACCGGGTCGGCGGCACCTGCGATGAATAGAGACGGCACAACTACATTCGCTCCAGCAAGCCGTTCGGTAAGCGCCCAGTTGCGGTCGAAGTTCCGGTACCAGTTGAGTCCACCGGTGAAACCAGTGCGGGTGAATTCTGCGATGTAGTGGTCCAATTCGACCTGACTCAGCCATTCGGGAAGCTCACCGGGATCGGTCATGCGCTCGATGAATCCGGCCGGTCCGGGTGCGATCATCGTCGCACCGTCGATATGGGCCATTCCGGCCATCATGCGCCGCATGGTGGCGGAGGGGTCGCGATCGAGGTCGGCATCGGCGACCCTCGGCTCCTGGAAGTACAGAATGTAGAAGAAGTTGTCGCCGAACAGTTTTTTCCATGCCAGTGTGGGAGCCACCTGACTGCGCCGGGTGAAGGGGACGGAAAGACCGACAACGCCCTCGACGCGCTCGGGGACGGCGAGCGCGGTATGCCACGTGACGACGGCGCCCCAATCGTGTCCGACGAAGGTCGCCTTGCCCGCGCCCACCTCGTCGAGAATGCCGAGCAGGTCATCGGATAGCGCTTCGATGTTGTAGTCGTCAATATGCGCGGGCGTACTCGATCTGCCGTAACCCCGCTGATCGGGTGCGATGACGTGATACCCGGCGGCGGCAAGGGCCGGAATCTGGTGGCGCCAAGAATATGCCAACTCGGGGAAGCCATGGGCCAGAACGACTACCGGCTGGCCAGGATCACCCGCCTCGACGATGCGCAGGTGCACGCCGTTTGTGGCGATGTCACGTTCCCGGATATCCACAGCGGCATCGGTCATGAGCGCATTCTCACCTTCTGAGGGCGGCCAACAGCGTTGTTGTCGCTTCTTCGCCGGAGAGGCTCATCAGCGTCGTGATTGCCACTAAACCACAACGCGCAATCGCCGACCAGGGATGCGGATTGTCGGTCACATCGGGATCGATGGCGTGCACCGCCACGCTCGACCATGGCGCGTTCGCGGGTGTTCAAATAGTAGACATTTTAGCGATTTTGTCACGCGATGTGAGTTGCTTCGGACCGCGTTGGTGATGGCTGGGGGTTCCCCAGAGTTCGATCCGCAGGTGAAAATCATCCGGTGCTGGAAGAGCCTTGGGAGCTACTCGATCACGGAGTATCGACCACTGAAGCTATGGGCGAATCATGGTGAAGTGGTGGCTTTTCAGGCAGCGACGGGTCCTGCGGTGAGGATCCGCTCGTAGTTCCATGGGGTCGGCGGCTTGATGGATGGCGGCGTCCATTCGGTGGTCCACCTACCCTGAGGATGGGCTACCTCGACTGGGCTCACACCGAGGATCGACTGGGCCTCGCGATAAGGCAATTCGAGCAGCTCCTCCCAGGGAGCGGCCATCAACAGGTCGGCACGACGGCCGCGCTCCACCGCCTGGCGATAGTAACGGAGTTTGAACGGCGCCGATGCGCCCGGCAGTGTGAGGGCGCCGAGCATGCCGAGCTTCTCCAATGGGCCCGCGGGTTCCATTTGCCCGCAATGAAATCCGATGTTGGCCATTTCGCCGGCGATGTCGGGACCGTAGCCGCCGATAGTGTGGAACATGTCGTGGAGGGCGGTGCCCCTCATGATCATGTAGTAGAAGTCCTCGTCCCAGTTGTTCTTCTCGGCGATCGGTCTGATGATCGTGGATTCACCAAAGACGCCCGCGTCGAGCTTGTTGGTGTTCAGGAACGACAGGTATGCGTGCCCCAGGCTGCCGAATGGCAGCGAGTCCAGATACTCCACGTCGTTCAGCACGGCGAGCAGGTCTGGTTTGTGCTTGAACAGCTTTCGGCCATTCGGATGGGCACGCACCTGATAGTAAGCACGTGCGAAGACGGGTGCTTCCATCCCGAGGAACGCCTCGTAGATGTCGCCGTGGTACTTGGCGTCGATCAGCATGCGCCAAGCCTTCAGCCAGGGGGTCCATGTCGCGCGGTCTGGTACGACACCGCCGGGATTAGAGTATTTGACCAGGTTGTTCGGCATGCGGCCAATAATAGGCAGATCTAATAAAGTGTCAATATATTGTTTGAGGAGGCAGCTAGGGGATGGCTCGCAAAAGTGAGGGCGAGAGTAAGGCTCCCCGCGGCCGCGGTAGACCACCTGGAGGCGGAAATACCGCAGAGCAGGCACAGGCCCAGCTTCTTGATGCCGCGGAGCGGCTGTTTGTCGAGCGTGGGTATGGCGCATCCACCATGGAGGCCATCGCACGGGAGGCCGGATACAGCCGCGCGGTGGTTTACCGGCATTTTCGGAACCGGGACGACCTGATGGATGCCCTGGTGGTCCGCGCGACGATGAGCGAGATCGCCAAGATGATCGGCCGCCTCATCGTGCTGAAGGACCTCGCCGAAATCATCCCCGAGTCGATGGTGATCGTGTCGGTCGAGGTCGGCGCCAATCCGTTACTGCGGGTGCTTGCCGACCGCGATGACCACGGGACGGTCGCATCATTAATTGTCAACGCCCCCCATCTCATTGACCTGCTGACATCCCTGTATGCGGGTGTCTTCAGTACCCGGATGGCGGAGGTGCGCGCGGGTGTACGGCCCGAGGATGCGGCACGGTACGTGCTGTCCGTCGCGTTGTCCCTGCTGCTCGGGCTTATCCCGGGAACCGACAACCCCGAGCAGGTTCGGCGCTATGTCCGAGTTTTTGTGCTGCCCACACTGCTCGCAAACCCGCCGGAGCCGGAGGCCGTCTTCGTTTAATGTGCGGCTGTGCGAGCTCTGATGAGATCGGTCACGATGTTGGGTATCTCATCGGCGCTCCGCGCGACCCTGCTGGCCCCGCCTGGGGTAGCTTCCGAAATCTGTTTGAGGACATCAGCATCCGCGTCCTCGGTGATGCCGAGGGTGATGAGCACGACGGGGCGCGCCGGGTCCTGTTCCTTTTTCAAGGTGGCAAGCAGCCGATCTAGGGAGATGCCGTTCGGGTCCTCGTTCGCGCCGTCGGTGATGATCACCACGCTGTTGATGAAGTGTGGGTCGTACGTGGACTGGACCTTGTGGAACGCGGCGAGAGTGGTGTCGTACAAACCGGTTCCACCGCCGACGAGGGAGTCCAGACCGCGGCCGTCGTCGAGGAGGAGTTGGCGTTGGGTCTTGTCGCCCGCCTTCTCGCTGAGGGTGCGAAGGGGCTGCAGCTCTCTCCAGTCCTGGCTAGGTCCGCCCTTGTCGATAGAGAACACCCACAAGCCGATCTGAGCGTTCTCCGGGAAGAGGGGCAGCCCGTTGTCGATGGCCTGACTCAGCAACGCCACGCGTGACACCGGCCCCGCGGGGGCCCGCATGGACCCTGAGACGTCGAGTACGGCGAGCATCCGGGAAGGCAAGGCCAGCACCGCATATCGGCGCATCGCTGTGTCGAATGCGGTCAGGTCATTTACGGTGAGCGTCTCCACCGCGCCCACACCCTTTCCGTCTAGCGGGGCGAAGTCAGGCCCCCGGAATCCGGCGTTCGTCAACGCATCCGCGCCACCGCTGCCGGAGAGGCGCTCGGCGAGTGCCTCTCCGGCCTGTCTCGCCTTGGCATGCCGATCGTTGGCGGGTTCGGTGACCGCTATCGGATAGTTCAGGGCCGGTGTGCCGGTTGTCGGGACACCGGCGGTGAGTAATGCGCTCGGGTGCTTGTCGTTGTAGTCGAGGAGCTGTTGTTCGGTCGAAATCGCCAGGCCACCGGTCTTTGCCACCTCGCCGAGACGTTCCTCGGCGCTGCTCTGCCGAGTGTTTGTCAGCTGCGCCTGCGCGATCGGAACGAGCGCGGCGGTGATGGCGTTGGCATCGCTCTTTCCCTGTTCGGCCTCAGCAAGTGCTCCCAGCACCGGTCCCGCGGCCACGGTGTCCTCCAGCGGATTCCCGATTCGCAGCCCGGGCTGTTTCAGAACGCTCAGCCATGAATCAAACGTCGGCGCCTCACCCTGTTTGGCGACCACCACCACGGGGGTCCTGGCCAGGGACTGGCTTGCCGAATCCAGAGGAGACCCGGTGGTGCGCATCTGCTTCACCAGCCAGATAGAGGAATCAGGGAGCCACAGTGCGGGCGCGCCACCGGGCTTGCCGATTGCCGCCGCCGTCGCCGCAGAGGCCTTCGCGTCCACGGTGATTTTTGTGCAGCGCAGTTCCTTGGCGCTCGCGCCGTCAGCCACCTTCGAAATGACCGGAGCGATGGCCGGGTCGGCGGCGACGGCGAAGGTATCGATATCTCCGCATCGGCCGGACAGCTTCGTGAAGGCGAACACCCCGAGCCCTCCGAGCAGGAGGGCGATTGCCGTCAGCGCAATCCACTTGGACGGTTTCGAACCACCCGAACGTTGTCTTCTGCGATTGCGTTCACTGTGGCGACCAGGCATGACCGGACCTCTTCGTTCTCGTCGGCACGCAGACTCGGTGCCCGCGCTCGTGAGGCTCGGGCGATAGTACCGTGAACAAGATCACTGTCTGGAGGGCTGAGCAGGCAGTTGGCGGTCATCAAAGGGGAATCATGCGCGCTTGGGTGGGTCTGGTGTTATGCGCTCTATTAGCTGGGTGTTCCCTTGATTTCGGTCCGACGGACGTCGAGGTGCCCGTCGAGGAGGCAGAAGCCTTTGGCCGGATCGACATCCCTGCGGGATTGCAGGTGCTCAAGGTTCGGATGGATCACGGTATCGACACCTGCTACCGCGTCGCGTTACGTGTCAGCGAGCGGGATGTGGCGACGATTCTGCGGAAGTCGACGTTCACCGTGCCTTTTCGCCCCGTGAAGAACCCGTCCTCGATGACGGTCATCGCGGGTCCTCCGTTATCTACTGCAACGAACGTCAAGGAGGCTCAAGACCACGTGGAAAAGCCCTGGGTGTATCGCGACATCGTCCAAGACATCAGGTCACCTGACGAGGTCTACCTGCACATCAGCCTGTTCAACACCTAGCCCCGCGACAGGCCCGGGCGCTACCTCCGTTTTCTCCGTGGGCGTAGTGCGCGCCACAGATGCGAACATGCAGGTGAGGTAGCCTGAGAGTTCTTAATCGATACCTATATGGATTCCTCTAGCCTGCCCCATGACGACGGAAGGACCGGGCCGCTGACCGCGGCCGACGCTGTATGAACCGGACAAACGTGTTTCGCACCCTGGGCGTCATCGTGGTGGTGCTGCTGCTGGGGTGGTCGTTCTTCTACTTCGGCGACGACACCCGCGGCTACAAACCCGTCGACACCACGGTCGCGATCAAGCAGATTGACACCGACAACGTCAAGAGCGCCCGCATTGACGACCGCGAGCAGCAGCTGCGGCTGGACCTCAAGTCCGGAAACGGCGATACCGAAGGCAAGGACAAGGTCATCACCAAGTACCCGACGGGGTACGGAGTGCCGCTGCTAGAAAAGCTGAACGGCAAGGGTGCGACGGTCAGCACGACGGTAAACCAGGGCAGCATCCTCGGATCGCTGCTGCTGTACCTGTTGCCGGTGATCCTGCTCGTGGTGCTGTTCTTCGCGTTCAGCCGCATGCAGTCCGGCGGTCGTGGCATGGGCTTTGGTTTCGGTAAATCACGTGCCAAGCAGTTGTCCAAGGACATGCCGAAAACCACCTTTGCCGACGTGGCCGGGGTCGATGAGGCCGTCGAAGAGCTCTACGAGATCAAGGATTTCCTACAGAATCCGTCGCGCTATCAGGCGCTCGGCGCCAAAATCCCGCGCGGCGTGCTGCTCTACGGTCCGCCTGGCACCGGTAAGACGCTGCTGGCCCGCGCGGTCGCCGGTGAGGCCGGCGTGCCGTTCTTCACCATCTCCGGTTCGGATTTCGTGGAAATGTTTGTGGGCGTTGGCGCTTCACGTGTGCGCGACCTGTTCGAACAGGCCAAGCAGAACAGTCCTTGCATCATCTTCGTCGACGAGATTGACGCCGTTGGACGCCAGCGTGGCGCCGGTCTGGGTGGTGGGCACGACGAGCGCGAGCAGACCCTCAACCAGCTGCTGGTCGAGATGGATGGTTTCGGCGACCGGCAGGGTGTCATCCTCATCGCGGCCACCAACCGTCCCGACATTCTCGATCCGGCGCTGCTGCGCCCCGGTCGTTTCGACCGGCAGATCCCGGTGTCGAGCCCCGATCTGGCCGGCCGCAAGGCCGTGCTCAAGGTCCACTCGGCCGGCAAGCCGTTCGGTCCCGATGTCGACTTCGACGGGCTGGCCAAGCGCACAGTGGGCATGTCCGGTGCCGATCTCGCCAACGTCATCAACGAGGCCGCGTTGCTCACCGCGCGTGAGAACGGCACCGTCATCACGGCCGCCGCGCTGGAGGAATCGGTAGACCGGGTCGTCGGCGGTCCGCGCCGCAAGGGCCGCATCATCAGTGAGCACGAGAAGAAGATCACCGCTTATCACGAGGCCGGGCACACCCTGGCCGCCTGGGCGATGCCCGACATCGAGCGGGTGTACAAGGTGACCATCCTGGCGCGCGGTCGCACCGGCGGTCACGCCATCGCGGTCCCCGAGGACGACAAGGGCCTGGCCACCAGGTCCGAGATGATCGCGCAGCTGGTGTTCGCCATGGGTGGCCGCGCCGCTGAGGAACTCGTGTTCCGTGAGCCGACCACCGGCGCGGTGTCCGATATCGAGCAGGCGACCAAGAAGGCCCGTGCCATGGTCACCGAGTTCGGTATGAGCGCCAAGCTCGGTGCCGTGCGATACGGCACCGAACATGGCGATCCGTTCCTGGGGCGCACCATGGGCACGCAGCCCGACTACTCGCACGAGGTTGCTCGCGAAATCGATGAGGAGGTGCGCAATCTCATCGAGGCCGCGCACACCGAGGCGTGGGCCATTCTCACCGAGTACCGAGATGTGCTGGATACCTTGGCCGGTGAGCTGCTTGAGAAGGAGACCGTGGTCCGTAAAGAACTCGAGGAGATCTTCAAGGATGTCCAGCGGCGTCCACGACTGAAGATGTTCGACGACTTCGGGGGCCGGATTCCGTCCGACAAGCCACCCATCAAGACCCCGGGTGAGCTGGCCATCGAACGTGGCGAACCCTGGCCGCCCCCGGTCCCGGAGCCCGCGTTCAAGAAGGCCATCGCCGAGCAGGCGGCTGCGGCTGCGCCCGCAAACGGGGCACCGGCGGTGCCGAACGGTCCCGTGCCGAATGGTCAAGGTGGCCAACCTGTTCCGGCGGGAACCCACCCCGGTCAGGCTCCCGGTGCCAACTACGGCGCCCCTGCCGGCTGGTACGCGCCTGGCTGGCCGCCGCAGGGACAGGCCCCCTACCCCCCGCCGGGATACCCGCCGCAGGGCCACGCCCAGTACCCGCCGCATGTCCAGCAGCCCTACCCGTATCCGGTGCCCACTCCACATCAGCAGTCTGCACCGGCCCCGGATGAGGGCAGCGAGAGCAAGAGCTGACATGAACTCGCCCGAGACGGCCGAGTACAACGGCCAGCCGACCGGTCGCGTCTTCGACCAGGCACGTGCCGAGGCCGCGGTCCGTGAACTGCTCTATGCCGTTGGTGAAGATCCGGACCGAAATGGGCTGGTGGACACCCCGGCCCGCGTGGCGCGCGCCTACCGGGAGATATTCGCCGGTCTGTACACCGATCCGGACACGGTACTGAACACCACCTTCGACGAACAGCACGACGAGTTGGTGCTGGTGAAATCGATACCGATGTACTCGACCTGTGAACATCACCTGGTGTCTTTTCACGGCGTTGCACACGTCGGATACATTCCCGGCCAGCACGGCCGGGTGACCGGACTCTCGAAAATCGCTCGGCTGGTTGACCTCTACGCGAAACGGCCCCAGGTGCAGGAGCGGTTGACGGCGCAGATCGCCGATGCGTTGGTGCGCAAGCTCGAGCCGCGCGCCGTGATCGTTGTGGTCGAGGCCGAGCACTTGTGCATGGCCATGCGTGGCGTGCGCAAGCCCGGGGCGACGACCACCACCTCCGCGGTGCGAGGCCAGTTCAAACGTGACGCGGCCTCGCGGGCCGAGGTTCTCGACCTGATGATGAGGGCATGATCGGGACGTGACGGATACTCCCGCACTGACTCACATCCTGGGAGTCGTTAATGTAACCGACGACTCCTTCTCTGACGGTGGGCAATTCATCAGGCAGTCGGATGCGGTGGCGCACGGATTGGCTCTTGCCTCCGCCGGTGCGGACATCATCGATGTCGGTGGGCAGTCGACTCGACCGGGCGCAACACCAATCAGGCAGAAAATCGAGATGCAACGGGTCATCCCGGTGATCAAAGAGCTTGCCAGCCATGGGATCAACGTGAGTGTTGACACCATGCGTGCGGAGGTCGCGGCCGCCGCGGTCGAGGCGGGCGCGAACATGGTCAACGATGTCTCGGGTGGCCGGGCAGATCCGGAGATGGCTCCGCTGATGGCGGATCTGGGTCTGCCCTGGATTCTGATGCATTGGCGTTCAAAGAATTTCATACATACACCGGCCGCCAAAAACTACGGCGACGTGGTCACTGATGTCTCGCGTGAGCTCATGGAGTCGGTGGAGGTCGCGCTTAAGGCCGGGGTCTCGCAGGACAAGCTCATCCTCGACCCGGGTCTCGGTTTCGCTAAGACTGCACACCATAATTGGCTACTGCTGCAATCGATTCCGGACCTGCAGGAGCTGGGCTACCCGATTCTCATCGGTGCCTCCCGGAAGCGATTCCTGGGTGCGTTGCTCACCGATCTCAAGGGTGTAGAACGGCCGGCCGATGGGCGCGAAACCGCAACCGCCGTTATTACCGCACTCGGGGCGCTGCATGAGGTGTGGGGTGTGCGCGTCCATGACGTCACGGCGTCCATGGATGCGCTGAAGGTGGTGCGCGCCTGGGAGACCGGTGGTGCCGAGAGCATCGAAGAGGATGAGGAAGAGAGCCACGGGCAGTCGCAGGACCAGAAGCCCGAGCCTGTCGTCGATATCCCTCAGGACGAGGTGACCATGGAGGTGACGGTGCGGACCGTGCGACCCGAGCCCAGTAAGACCGCGGGTGGCAGGTGGCGGCGCGAGGTTGCGCAGCGCGGGACCAAAGGTGGCAAGAAATGACCGACCGCATCGAGCTGCGGGGCCTGAAAGTCTTTGGTTATCACGGAGTTTTCGAGCATGAGCGCCGTGACGGCCAGGAGTTTTCGGTGGATGTCACCGTCTGGCTGGACCTCGATACCGCGGCAGCGACGGATCAGCTGACCGACACGCTCGACTATGGAGAGCTGGCTCAGCGTGCCGCCGCGATCGTGTCCGGTCCGCCACGCAACCTTATCGAATCGGTCGCGGGCGCGATCGCCGATGACGTGATGACCGATTCCAGGGTCCATGCCGTCGAGGCGGTGGTCCACAAGCCCGACGCACCGATTCCGTTGACGTTCAGCGATGTCGCGGTGGTGGCCCGCCGTTCCCGGAGATCCAGGAACGGGGGATCCTCGCAGTGACCCGCGCGGTGCTGTCCATCGGATCCAATCTTGGTGACAGGCTCACGCACCTGCAATCGGTCGTCGACGCGCTGGGCGTGGACGTGGTGGGGATATCGCCGGTGTACCAGACCGCCCCGTGGGGACCGGTTCCGCAGTCGGACTTTCTCAACGCCATCGTCATCGCGCAGGGCCACGAACCGCGCGAGTGGCTCACGGTGGTGCGGCGGCTGGAGCAGGCTGCCCAGCGAGTGCGCGGCGAACGTTGGGGTCCGCGGACTCTCGACGTGGACGTGATCAGCTGCCGGCGCGGCATCGACCTCGACGCAGCTAGCGCCGAGGTCCTTTCCGATGACGCTGAACTCACGCTGCCGCATCCGCGTGCGCACCAGCGTGCCTTTGTGCTGGTGCCGTGGCTGGCCCTTGAACCGGAGGCGGTACTGGCCGTCGGGGGACGGCTCTGCCCAGTAGCCGAGCTGGTCGCCGGTCTGGCCCCGGCCGAACGCGATGGTGTCCGACGAGTGGACGACACTCTCACCGGCCCGGTGACGTAGTGGGGCCCACCCGGATCCGCGATCTGCTGATCGCGGGCGCTGTCACCGCGATCCTCGGCTTCTTCTTTGTGTCGGCGTCCTACGGGTCCCTGCCGCCGATCCCTTTGCTTGCCGGTGTTTCACTGCTGGTTCTCGCGATCGCAGAGGGTGGCTGGGCGTTCTATATCCGTAACAAGGTCACCGACGGTGAGGTCGGGGTCGGCACGGGGCGTTTGCCGGCGCTTCTGGTGGCGCGTTCGGTGGTGGTCGCGAAGGCGTCGGCGTGGCTTGGCACGCTGATGACCGGATGGTGGCTGTCGATGCTCGTCTACATCCTCCCGCGGCGAGCGCAGCTGGCCGCGGCGGTGGCCGACACACTGGGCGTGACGATTGCGACCGGTTGTGCGCTGGCACTCGTGGTCGCCGGGCTATGGCTTCAGCATTGCTGTAAGTCGCCGCCGGAGCCGCCCGCGACTCCCGCCCGGTAGCACTCGCGCATGTCGAATCGCCGATTCGAGGTCGGCCAGCACACTGCACTGTCCGGGTACAGTCACCCCCATGACCATTCCGACCCGAGCGGCGAAGCCGCGGCGTGGCAGCCGACGCCCGGGGTGGGCGTTGCTGACGGCGTTGCTGGTGTTGGCGATCGGGTCTGGGATTGCCCTGGTTTTCACCGATAAGGCCATCTATTTGCGCGTCGGTTTGTTGCTGGCGCTATGGGCTGCCGTCATCGCTTCTTTCGCCGCGCTGACCTACCGCCGGCAGAGTGATACCGACCAGGCCAAGGTGCGTGACCAGAAACTCGTCTACGACCTGCAGCTGGACCGGGAGATTTCGGCGCGACGCGAGTACGAATTGACGGTCGAAAGCAGATTGCGTCAGCAGTTGGCGGGGGAGATCGAGGCGCAGGCCGCCGACGAGATCGCAACGCTGCGCGCCGAGCTCGCCGCGCTGCGCACCAATCTGGAGATCCTTTTCAACACCGAGCTGAGTGATCGGCCCGCGATCGAACACGACCCGATTCGGGCGCTGGGGCCCTGGCCTGGTGCCGAGCCCGTGCCCGCACCGAACGCGGGCGCACCCGCAGCCGCGTTCGCCCCTTCCGTCCGCGAGCCGCAACCCACGCCCGCCGCGGAGTATCAGGACGTCACCGCGGTCGAGGAAGACAATCGGACATCGGAATACCCGATCATCGATGTCGCCGAGGATCCGCATCACGTCGACATGGACGAGGCACCTCCCACACCGCCCTATCCGGCACCTCCGTACTACGGGTCCGCTCAACCCCACGAGCCCGAGCCGTATCAGCAGCCGGTGTCCTCCGGGACGCATTGGCGTCCGCAGCCCGAACCGCGTGTGGCCCAGCCCCCGATACCGGAGCGTGAAGCCGTGGTTCCAGCGGCCCCGGCCGCCGCGGAATCCGTACAGCCACCGTATTGGGCTGCCAGGCAAGAGGATTGGGATGCCGCGGCCGACGGTGAGGACTGGGATCCAACGCCTCAGTCGATGGCCCCACCGGAGCAGCCCGCCCCTCAACCCGCGTGGAACGCGCCTGTTCCAGACTGGAACGCTCCGCCGGCACCACCTACGAGTGCCTGGGCTCCGGCACCCGCCGAAGGTCAATGGCTACCTCCCGGAACCTCCGGAAGCAATTGGGCCGCCCAGGAACCTGCACCATCACCTACCCCGTACCAGGCGGAACCAATCCCAGGGCGTCACTCGGGGTCTCCGTCACGACACCAGGCGCCGGCCGCGCCTGAGACCGCTGGTGGCGGGCATTGGGCACCGGAGCCGACTCATCCACCGCCTCCGCCGGCGCCTGAACAGCCGAGTTATCCAGAGAGTGCGGGCGGCCACCGCGCGCCAGAACCCGAGGAGAAGGGCGGACGGCGTCGGGCTCCGGAACCCGAGGAGTCTGACGACACCCGCGGTCGGCGTCGTGTCGAGGAAACCGGCGGCTTCTCGGTCGCCGACCTGCTGGGGCGTCTCCAAAGCGATCCCTCCGAGTCATCGGAGTCCGGTGGCGGCCGCCGGAGGCGCCGCGAGGACTGACCTCAGCGGATGTGGTCATCGTGCGTGAAAGTGAGCAATCTAACGGCCTAGGCCCCTGCCGATAGCGCTGCGGTGGGATTAGCCTGCTGATGACCGTCCGGTACCTGCCAGGCAGGACTGGAACGTATCTAGTCTGCGAGGTGTCTCGTTCGCCATGTCTGAGGCTTTCAATGCTGATAGCCAAGCCGATGGCCCATTCGACGGCTTGCGGCCCGCGCGTCTGGCCATCGGGATCATCTCCGCCGGCCGAGTGGGCACGGCCATGGGTGTCGCGCTGGAGGCGGCGGGCCATTTCGTCGTCGCATGCAGCGCGGTATCCGATGCCTCGCGGCGGCGGGCTGAGCGGCACCTTCCGGAAAGTCAGATTCTGCCTGCCCAAGAGGTCGCTCCACGCGCCGAACTGTTGATCCTCGCGGTGCCGGATCACGAGCTGGCGCCGCTGGTCTCGGGGCTTGCCGCCACCGGTTCGGTACGGCGCGGATCCATCGTGGTGCACACCTCGGGCGCCAACGGCGTCGCAATCCTGGAACCGCTGACTGCCCTCGGTTGCATCCCGCTGGCCATCCATCCCGCCATGACGTTCGCTGGCGGCGATGAAGATATTGAACGACTTACCAACTCCTGCTTCGGAATTACCGCCGCCGATGAGACCGGATATGCCATCGGTACGGCGCTGGTGCTGGAGATTGGTGGCGAACCGGTGCGCGTGCGCGAAGACGCCCGCACTCTCTATCACGCGGCTCTGGCACACGGCAGCAACCATGTGGTGACGCTGGTGCTGGATGCGGTTGAGGCACTGCGTTCAGCACTCTGGGGGCAGGAGCTGTTGGGGCAGGAGACAATTGGTGACGGGCCGGGGGGGCTGCCCGAACGGATGCTGGCGCCTTTGGTGCACGCCGCCGTTACCAACGCGCTGGAGCGTGGGCAGGCCGCGCTGACGGGCCCGGTGGCGCGGGGCGACGGCGCCGCTGTCGAGCGCCATCTCGATGCGCTCGCCGAGACTGATCCGGCGCTGGCCGAGGCGTATCGTGCCGATGCTCGCCGTACCGCGCAGCGTGCGCACGCACCCCAATCGGTTTTCGCCGCACTGGAACCCCGGACTAGATAGGGCTGCTTGATGACGAGTTTGTATGGGCCGAAGGGCTATGTCAGTGGAGAACTCACGGTTCACCACGATCCCGACACGATGTACGACGTGTCGAAGGCATTGCGGCATACTGGACGCCGGATCATGTTGGTGCCGACCATGGGTGCGTTGCACGAGGGTCATCTGACACTGGTTCGGCACGCCCGGAAGGTGCCGGGCGCTGTGGTCGTTGTGTCGATCTTTGTCAATCCCTTGCAGTTTGGTGCCGGCGAGGATCTCGATGCCTACCCGCGCACACTGGAATCGGATGTCGAGAAGTTACGCGACGAGGGTGTCGAGCTGGTCTTCGCTCCCAGCGCGGAGGCGATGTATCCCAACGGTCAGCGCACTATCGTCCAGCCCGGACCGCTTGGTGCCGATCTTGAGGGTGCCTCTCGTCCGACGCATTTTGCCGGAATGCTGACGGTGGTTCTCAAGCTGCTGCAGATCGTGGCTCCAGATCAGGCGTACTTAGGTGAGAAGGATTACCAGCAGCTGGTGCTCATCAGGCAGATGGTCGCCGATCTCAACCTCAAGACACGCATCGTCCCGATACCGATTGTCCGTGAGGCGGACGGACTGGCGATGTCCTCACGGAATGTCTACCTGAGCCACGAGCAGCGCGAGCAGGCGGGTGCATTGTCTGCGGCACTACTTGCCGGAATCTATTCGGCCGCAGGTGGTTCGGAATCGGCTCTGGACGCGGCCCGTGCGGTACTCGATGAGGTGCCCACCATCGAGGTGGACTACCTGGAGATTCGCGGTGCCGATCTCGGCCCGGCTCCCGCGCAAGGACCCGGCCGCATGCTGGTCGCGGCCCGGCTGGGCTCAACCCGGCTTTTGGACAATGTTCCCTTGGAATTGGGCGGCGGAATCGGCTCCTCTGGACCAGCCGACCCTGATCACGCATTACCATGGCGAAACTGACTGGAGGACATGATGTTCCGGACAATGATGAAATCAAAGATCCATCGCGCCACCGTGACGCATGCCGATCTGCACTACGTCGGCTCGGTCACCATCGACCCCGATCTGATGGAGGCCGCGGACCTGCTGGAGGGTGAGCAGGTCACCATCGTGGACATCAACAACGGTGCCCGGCTGGAGACCTACGCGATCACTGGTACGCGTGGTAGCGGGGTAATCGGGATCAACGGTGCCGCGGCACATCTCGTGCACCCGGGAGATCTGGTGATCATCATCGCCTACGGTGTGATGACCGATGCGGAAGCCCGCGTCTTCACTCCGCGTGTGGTCTTTGTTGACTCAGACAACAAACAGGTTGAGCTGGGCGAGCACTCCGGCGATCCGGCATACGTGCCCGAGGACTTCGGCTTGGTGTCGCCGCGCGGTTTGGTGTAGCCGTGCTGCTGGCTATCGACGTACGCAACACGCACACCGTTCTCGGGTTGGTCTCGGGCACCGGCGAGCACGCCAAGGTTGTTCAGCACTGGCGAATTCGTACGGAAACCGAGATCACCGCCGACGAGCTGGCACTCACCATCGACGGACTGATCGGCGACGACAGTGAGACGTTGACCGGGGTTGCGGCCCTGTCCACCGTGCCATCTGTGCTGCATGAAATGCGGGGCATGTTCGACCAGTACTGGTCGGCCGTTCCGCAGGTCCTCATCGAGCCGGGTGTGCGCACCGGCCTTCCGCTTCTTGTGGACAACCCGAAAGAGGTCGGCGCCGACCGAATTGTGAATTGTCTTGCCGCGCATCATAGATTCGGTTCGGCATGCATTGTGGTGGATTTCGGGTCGTCGATCTGTGTGGATGTGGTGTCGGCCAAGGGGGAGTTCTTGGGGGGTGCCATTGCCCCGGGTGTGCAGGTGTCCTCCGATGCCGCCGCTGCCCGCAGCGCCGCCTTGCGCCGGGTCGAGCTGACCCGGCCGCGCTCTGTCGTGGGCAAGAACACGGTCGAGTGCATGCAATCGGGAGCGGTTTTCGGATTCGCGGGGCTGGTGGACGGGCTGGTGGAGCGGGTGCGTCGCGATATCGACGGCTTCAGTGGCGCCGGGGCCACGGTGGTGGCCACGGGTCACACCGCCCCGCTGATCCTCCCCGAGACGCATACCGTCGACCGCTACGAGGAACATCTCACTCTCGACGGCCTGCGGCTGGTGTACGAGCGCAACCGGGCTGACCAGCGCGGCAAGGCCCGCGCGGCCAAATAGAGATCCATACGTCAGAATCGGCAGCGCACTTCCGGCGCGAGGCACTACCGCTAAGCTGCCGAGACGTGACTGATCCTGACGCGCAGACCAGCTTGCCGGAACAATTTCGCATTCGGCAGGCCAAGCGCGAGAAGCTGCTCGCCGAGGGCATCCAGCCGTATCCGGTAGAGGTGCCGCGGACCCACAGCCTCAAGCAGATTCGCGATGCCTACGTGGATCTGGAGACGGATACCAGCACGGGTGACCAGGTGGGTGTTTCGGGTCGCGTCATTTTCTCCCGCAATACCGGCAAGCTGTGTTTCGCGACGCTGCAGGAGGGCGACGGCACCTCATTGCAGGTGATGATCAGTCTCGCCGGAGTCGGCGAACAGGCACTCGCCGACTGGAAGACCGATGTGGACCTCGGTGACATCGTGTTCGTGCAGGGCGAGGTCATCAGCTCACGGCGCGGCGAACTGAGTGTCCTGGCGGACGGCTGGCAGATGGCCTCCAAGTCCCTGCGCCCGCTGCCCGTTGCTCACAAGGAGATGTCCGAAGAGACCAGAGTGCGCCAGCGATACGTGGATCTCATCGTGCGGCCGGAGGCGCGCAAGATTGCGCGGCAGCGGGTCGCGGTGATGCGCGCTATTCGTGATGCGCTGCACCGTCGCGGATTCCTGGAGTTGGAGACGCCGATCTTGCAGACCCTCGCCGGAGGTGCTGCGGCCCGCCCGTTCATTACGCATTCCAACGCGCTCGATATCGACCTGTATCTGCGTATTGCACCGGAACTTTTCCTGAAAAGGGCTCTTGTTGGCGGCTTCGACAAGATTTTCGAGCTCAACCGAGTTTTCCGAAATGAAGGGTCAGATTCGACGCATTCTCCCGAATTCGTGATGTTGGAAACATATGAGACGTACGGCACATACGACACCGCTGCAACAATGATCCGCGAGCTCATCCAGGAGGTAGCGGACGACGCAATGGGCACCAGGCAGGTGACGTTGCCCGACGGATCTAGCTACGACTTGGACGGCGAGTGGACGACGTTGGAGATGTATCCGTCGTTGTCGGAAGCTCTTGGTGAGGAGATCACCCCCGATACGCCGATTGCCACGCTATGGAAGATCGCTGATCAGGTGGGCGCAGAGATTCCCACCGACCGCGGTTACGGTCACGGAAAACTCATCGAAGAACTTTGGGAACACCAGGTCGGCGACAAAATGTACGCACCGACGTTTGTTAGGGATTTCCCAGTTGAGACATCCCCGCTGACTCGTCAGCACCGGAGCATCGCGGGTGTCACCGAGAAGTGGGACTTGTATGTTCGTGGCTTTGAATTGGCGACCGGATACTCGGAGTTGATTGACCCCGTGATCCAGCGTGAAAGGTTCGCTGATCAGGCACGATTGGCTGCTGCCGGCGATGATGAGGCGATGAGCCTGGATGAGGACTTCCTCGGTGCGATGGAACATGCGATGCCACCCGCGGCCGGAACTGGGATGGGTATCGATCGCTTGTTGATGGCGCTTACCGGACTGGGAATTCGCGAGACGATCCTGTTTCCGATTGTCAGACCGACGCTTTGATCTACACGTTCAAATTTGTCTCACTTTTCAACTATGAGTGTAGTGAATCGCTTGCCTCGAGCGGAACACGCGCAGCCTTGCGCGTATGTTGAACTTTGCGGCAATCCGTGGCATGTTTGAGGCGGACCCACGGGGGTTCTGCTTTTGGAAGGACAAAGGGAATGGCTAAGAAGGTTACGGTCACGCTTGTCGACGACGTCGATGGCGAAGCGCCTGCCGATGAGACCGTTGAATTCGGTATTGACGGCGTGACTTATGAGATCGACCTTTCTTCTAAGAATGCAGAGAAGCTGCGCAATCAGCTCTCTACGTGGGTCGAGCACGCTCGACGTGTCAGCGGTCGTCGTCGTGGGCGGGGGAGCTCGGGGACGGGTCGCGGGCGCGCGAGCATCGATCGTGAGCAGAGCGCAGCCATCCGGGAGTGGGCACGCAAGGAAGGGCACAATGTGTCCTCACGCGGTCGTATTCCCGCCGAAGTCATTGACGCGTTCAACGCGGCCAACTAAAGACTGCCGACAGGTACGTCCCCCGGGAATTTCGCTTACGGCGAAGCCGGGGCAAAATCGGAAACGTTTTCACCGCATCTGGCGTTGTTCGGTTGCCTAACAAGCACCGCCGGGTGCGGTGATTCGTATATTTGGGGACGGTTCCTCCGGGTTCCGCGGGTTCCTCTGAGTGCCTTCAGGGACGTCTCCTGGTATGCGAGCAACGCACCGATTACGGCTGACCACTAGAGTGGCGATTAGGTCCTAGTGCCAGCGGAGATGAGCCGTTTGGGGGGAGCCCCGAGCGGCACGTTGAACCGCTTGCGCAAAGGCCGGACGAGGAAGCGAGGGAGACCGATGTTCGAGAGATTCACTGACCGAGCAAGGCGGGTGGTTGTGCTGGCCCAAGAAGAGGCCCGCATGCTCAACCACAACTACATCGGCACCGAGCACATCCTGCTGGGTCTGATTCACGAAGGCGAGGGCGTTGCCGCCAAGTCGCTGGAGTCGCTGGGCATTTCCCTGGAAGGGGTGCGCAGCCAGGTCGAGGAGATCATCGGCCAGGGGCAGCAGGCACCGTCTGGGCACATCCCCTTCACTCCTCGCGCCAAGAAGGTGCTG
This sequence comes from Mycobacterium sp. D16R24, assembly GCF_002013385.1. Classification (NCBI taxonomy): domain Bacteria; kingdom Bacillati; phylum Actinomycetota; class Actinomycetes; order Mycobacteriales; family Mycobacteriaceae; genus Mycobacterium; species Mycobacterium sp. D16R24. Next base: position 72,657 of record NZ_MAEV01000022.1, read on the forward strand.
GAGCTGAGCCTGCGCGAGGCGCTGCAGCTCGGCCACAACTACATCGGCACCGAGCACATTCTGCTGGGCCTCATCCGCGAGGGTGAAGGCGTCGCGGCGCAGGTGCTCGTCAAGCTGGGTGCCGAACTGACCCGGGTGCGCCAGCAGGTCATTCAGCTGCTGAGCGGCTACCAGGGCAAGGAGACCACCGAATCCGGTACCGGAGGCCGTGGTGGTGAGGCCGGTACCCCGTCGACCTCGCTGGTCCTCGACCAGTTCGGGCGCAACCTGACCGCTGCCGCCATGGAAGGCAAGCTCGACCCGGTCATCGGTCGCGAGAAGGAAATCGAGCGGGTCATGCAGGTGCTGAGCCGCCGCACCAAGAACAACCCGGTGCTGATCGGTGAGCCCGGTGTCGGCAAGACTGCCGTCGTTGAGGGCCTGGCGCAGGCCATCGTGCACGGCGAGGTGCCCGAGACCCTCAAGAACAAGCAGCTGTACACCCTGGACCTCGGGTCCCTGGTGGCCGGCAGCCGCTACCGCGGTGACTTCGAGGAACGCCTCAAGAAGGTGCTCAAGGAGATCAACACCCGCGGCGACATCATCCTGTTCATCGACGAGCTGCACACGCTGGTTGGTGCGGGCGCGGCCGAGGGCGCTATCGACGCGGCCTCCATCCTCAAGCCCAAGCTGGCCCGTGGCGAGCTGCAGACCATCGGTGCGACCACTCTCGACGAGTACCGCAAGTACATCGAGAAGGACGCCGCCCTGGAGCGCCGTTTCCAGCCGGTGCAGGTGGGCGAGCCGACCGTCGCGCACACCATCGAGATCCTCAAGGGTCTGCGTGACCGCTACGAGGCGCACCACCGGGTGTCCATCACCGACGGAGCACTGGTTGCGGCGGCCACCCTGGCCGACCGGTACATCAACGACCGGTTCTTGCCGGACAAGGCGATCGACCTGATCGATGAGGCGGGCGCCCGCATGCGCATCCGCCGGATGACCGCTCCGCCAGACCTGCGCGAGTTCGACGAGAAGATCGCCGATGCGCGCCGGGAGAAGGAATCGGCCATCGACGCTCAGGACTTCGAGAAGGCGGCGCGCCTGCGCGACTCCGAGAAGCAGCTGGTCGCTCAGCGAGCAGATCGTGAAAAGCAGTGGCGTTCAGGTGATCTGGACGTGGTCGCTGAGGTTGACGATGAGCAGATCGCTGAGGTGCTGGGCAACTGGACCGGTATCCCCGTGTTCAAGCTGACCGAGGAAGAAACCACTCGGCTGCTGCGCATGGAAGAGGAACTGCACAAGCGGATCATTGGACAGGAGGACGCCGTCAAGGCGGTCTCCAAAGCGATCCGCCGCACCCGTGCCGGTCTGAAGGACCCACGGCGTCCCTCGGGTTCGTTCATCTTCGCCGGGCCGTCGGGTGTCGGTAAGACGGAGCTGTCCAAGGCGCTGGCCAACTTCCTGTTCGGCGACGACGATGCGCTCATCCAGATCGACATGGGCGAGTTCCACGACCGCTTCACCGCGTCAAGGCTTTTCGGCGCTCCTCCGGGATACGTCGGATACGAGGAGGGCGGTCAGCTCACCGAGAAGGTGCGTCGCAAGCCGTTCAGCGTCGTGTTGTTCGACGAGATCGAGAAGGCTCACCAGGAGATCTACAACACTCTGTTGCAGGTGCTCGAGGATGGTCGTCTCACCGACGGTCAGGGTCGCACGGTCGATTTCAAGAACACGGTGCTGATCTTCACCTCGAACTTGGGCACTTCGGATATCTCGAAGGCCGTGGGCCTCGGCTTCTCCGAGGGTGGCGGCGGCTCCAACTACGAGCGGATGAAGCAGAAGGTCAACGACGAGCTCAAGAAGCATTTCCGGCCCGAGTTCCTGAACCGCATCGATGACATCATCGTCTTCGAGCAGCTGACTCAGCAGCAGATCATCGAGATGGTCGATCTGATGATCGGGCGGGTGGGCAAGCAGCTCAAGGTCAAGGACATGGCGATGGAGCTCACCGACAAGGCCAAGTCGCTGCTCGCCAAGCGCGGGTTCGACCCGGTGCTGGGTGCGCGGCCGCTGCGCCGGACCATCCAGCGCGAGATCGAGGACACCCTCTCGGAGAAGATTCTCTTCAACGAGATCGGTGCCGGCGAGCTGATCACGGTCGATGTCGAGGGCTGGGACGGCGAAGGGGCCGGCGAGGACGCGAAGTTCACGTTCGTCGGCCGTCCGAAGCCCGCGCTGGTCACCGGTGAGGAGCCGGCCGCCGACCTGGCAGCCTCCGCCTCGGAGTAGACAACCCACAAAGCCCCGAGTACGAGCATCACAGCTCGCACTCGGGGCTTTGTGCGCACCGGGATCGGCGTTTCCGGGCGAGGAACATAGTGCGGCAGTAGTGTCGCCCGCGTGGACACGATCAGCGGGTTGCCTGCACACGTGCTATTGGTGCATTTCGTTGTCGTGCTCGCGCCGTTGACTGCGATTCTGGAGATCCTGTGTGGGGTTTCCGTCGCTATTCGGTCGCGGCTGGTGTGGCTGGTTGCCGGGCTGGCGGCGGTGACGCTGATACTCACCCCGCTGACCACCTCGGCTGGCGAGTGGCTGTTCGATCGTGAGAAGAGCCCTAGTGCGGCCCTGTTGACGCACGCCGAGCGTGGCGACTGGATGCTGGTGTTCTCCAGCGCGTTGGTGCTGGGCGCGGTCGTACTGGCGGTCGCCCATCGGCTCGGCCTGTCACCGGCCCGGCTAGGGCCGCACCTGACCGTTGCCGTGTTGGTGCTGATTCTCGGGGTCGTGTCCATCGTCGGCGTCATCCGGATCGGGGATTCCGGTGCCAGAGCGGTCTGGGGCACGGAACTGACCGGTGACGGCGGCTAGGATCAGAAACTCTTGTCGTGCTGGTGGTTTGCGCGCGAGCTCACGACTGCAGCAGGGGCCGTACTTCTTGCCCCAGGCTGTGGATGTATCCGATGAGATCGGGTTCGTTTCCGGTCGGGGATGCGATGAAATCCGTGACGCCGAGATCTCGTAGCGCGTGGAGCTTCCCAGCGACCTCGGCGGCATCTCCGCCGATGCTCGCCGAAGCGTCGAAGGAGATCCCGGGATAGTGACCGGGGTCGTTCGCGATGAGTTGGGCGGCACCGGGGCCGATACTGATGGTGCGGCTCAGGAAGATCCGGTGATCGGGGCCGGGCTCAATCAGAGCACAGTGCGCGGCGACGGTATCGGCGGGAACCATGCTGGTTAGCAAGGTGCCATCGCCCAGGCGGCCGGCTAGTCGCAGCGAGCGGGGTCCGTTCGCGCCGATCATGATGGGCAGTGGTTCGGCGGGTGGCCAGTCCAGTCGGACCCCGCCCAGCCGCACATACCGTCCGTTGGCACTGACTTCCTTGCCTGCCAACAGATCCCGCAGCGCGGTCACGTGCTCCTGGAGCAGGGTCAGGGGCGAGTCGACCTTGGCTCCGATTTGCGCCATATGAGGCTGCCAGCCGTGCCCGATTCCCGGCAGGACCCTGCCGGGAAAGTTCCGGGCCAGGATGCTGTAGTCCATTGCCGCCGTGACGACATTGCGTACCGGTGCCGAGAGGAAACCGGTACCCACACTGATCCGCTGGGTAGCAGCAAGGGCCAGGGAGGCATACGCGATCGACGTGGTGGCAAAACAGTCCTCGCACACCCACAGATGATCGAGTCCGGCGGAATCGGCCGCCCGTGCGATCTCGAGCAGCCGTTCCGGCGGAAGGGAGGGCGGCACCATGAGGCCGAGGGAGATGTGGGAACTCATGCCATCAGCCTATGGCCGACGGCCGACCGTGCTCAAAATCCCTTGTCGCGCAGATAGTTCGCCAGGGTGACGATGGCATCCGGATTGCGCGGTCCCTCGACGAGGGCGGCGTAGGGCAGCACGATGAAGTTCCCGTCGCGGACCGCCTGGGTGTGCTTCATCAGTGGCTGTGCCTTGAGCAGGTTGATCTTTGCGTTGGCCGTGTTGTTGGGGCCCACCCCGTAATCGCAGATGATGATCACCTGGGGATCGCGCTGGGCGGCCGTCTCCCACGCGCTGGTGGTCCAGCTGTCGTCGAGATCTGAGAAGACGTTGCGGCCCCCGGCCTTCTCGATGATCTGTTGGGGTGCGGCGTTCTTGCCGGAGGTGAACGGTTCGGCCTCGCCGCTGTCGTACAGGAAGACACGTGCGGTCGGCTTGCCCTGCGGCAGACGTGACTGCACGGTCTCGACGGTCCTGCGGTACGTGGTGATCAACTCCGTTGCGCGGTCCTGAACCCCGAAGATGGCCCCCAGGTTGGCCAGATCCTCGTAGAGCGCGTCAAGGGGAGGCTTGATACCGCGCCGGACCGTTCCGGGCTGACGGCACGCCTCGGTCAGCTGATAGGGCACGGCCCCGATGGACCGCACCCAATCCGGGGTCAGCCCGGAGGTCTCGTTGAATCCGTAGCTCCACCCCGCGAACACGAGATCGGGACGCGCGGCTTGCACTGCCTCACGGGTGAATCCCTGCCCCAGGTTGGTGGTGGACTCGAACTGCGCCTTCCACGGCGAGGTTTTGATGTCCCGATCTTGTCCGGCGTCCATGAAATAGCCGGCCATCCGGTCCTGTAGGCCGAGTGCGAACATCAGCTCGGCTACCCCGGTGTCATTGCTGACGGCTCGGGTAACTGGGACCGGAACATCAAGCGGTGCACCGCAATTGTCGACGGACACCCGCTCCGTTCCGGGGCTCTGTGCCTCGATGGTCGCGCAGCTCCCTGATAGCAGCGACACCGCCACCGTCACGCCGATGAGTGCCTTCATTCCTTCTCCTGTCTTTCGGGCTGAGCGTCGAAGATGATCTGCGGAACACCGCTTCGTGGGTGTGCGATGACATGACAGCAGATGCCGAACCACTGGCCGATGGATTCGGCAGTGATGACCTCGTGCGGTGGGCCCGAGAGCACGATGCGCCCCTCTGCCATGACGTGGATCGTGTCGCAATACTGTGCCGCGAGGTTGAGGTCGTGCAGAGCGGCGATGATCGTGATGCCCAGCATCTGTGCCGAGCTGAGTATCGAATACTGATGGCGGACATCCAGATGATTGGTGGGCTCGTCCAGCACCAAGACACGCGGTTGCTGTGCGAGGGCGCGAGCGATGAGAACCCGTTGGCGTTCCCCGCCCGAGAGGGAACTGAACGTGCGGTCGGCCAGCGCTGTCACATCCGCAGTCTCGGTCGCCTCCGCGCAGATGCGCCGGTCCTGTTCCGAGGTGCTGCGCAGGGATGTGCCGTGCGGCAGCCGGCCGGTGGCGACCACTTCTGCGGCCGTGAAATCAAAATCCAAGGACATGTCCTGAGTCAGCGCCGCCACCTGACGGGCGTTCTCCCGCATGCTGATGGCCCGTACTGACACGCCGCTGACCGCTACGTCGCCGGTGGTGGGAGTGAGCGCGCGGTACAGGCAGCGCAGGGTTGTCGACTTGCCGCTGCCGTTGGGGCCGACGATTCCCACGAACCCCCCGGGCGCGACCTGCATGTCGATGCTGGAGACGATCCGGTTGCCCGCGATGTCGACCGACACGCTTCGGTAGGTGACGTCCATCAGCCGACAGCCCCCGCAGACATCGCGCGCCGGCGTATCAATCCGACGAAGGCCGGTACTCCGACGGCTGCGGTGATCGCGCCCAGCGGAAGCTCCTGGGGCGGAATCATGGTCCTTGCAACGAGATCGGCGGCGACGAGGAAGCACGCGCCCAGTACCGGAGCCACGATCAAGACTCGGCGGTGGTCCGCGCCGACCAGCAGCCGTGCCGCGTGCGGAATGACCAGTCCCACGAACCCGATGGCTCCGCAGATGGAGACAAAACATCCGGTCATGGCGGCTGACAGCACGAACAGTGCCACCCGGAATCGCCCGGCGTGCAGGCCCAGCGACGCGCTCACCTCGTCGCCCATGGACAGGGCGTTGAGTTGGCGGGCCAGCCCCGCGACGCAGACGAACCCGATCACGGTCGCCGCGAGCGCCACCGGAACCTTGTCCCAGGACGACGCCCCCAGGCTGCCGAGCAGCCAGAACATGACGCTGCGCGCCGCTTCGCCGTTCGGCGCCAAGAACACCAGTACGGTCGTCACCGCGGACAGTCCGTAGCCCACTGCGGTGCCCACCAGAACAAGTCGCAGCGGCACCAAACCCTGTGGTGTACGAGCGATTTGGTACACGAGTGCGGTCGCGGCGAGGGCGCCGAGGGACGCGGAAAGTGACAGCGCGTAGGCGCCAAAGGTGCCGAGCACCCCATAGACCACCACTGCAGTGGCGCCCACCGAGGCCCCCGACGAGATGCCGAGAACGTACGGATCGGCCAGGGCATTGCGGACCATCGCCTGCACGAGAACGCCCACCACCGCCAGTCCGGCGCCGACAAGGATCGCGAGAATCACCCGAGGCAGCCGGGACTCGATGACGATCCGGTAGTTCGCCGCGTCGGCGGCCCGAACGGACCCGCCCGTGGCGCCGACCCAGAGGAAGTGCAGACAGTCGCGCCAGGGCACGTCGGCAGTACCGAACGCGAGCCCACCGACCGAAAGCAGTACCAGTGCCACCAGGCCACCGGCCGCCGCGAGGACCACCGGCCGCTCGTGTTGTGCTGCGGGCATCGGTCTTCCTGCGTCGTCGGGTCGCCGACAGCGGGGCATGACGGATACGCCAAGTCAGGCACTACCCACCAGGCGATCCCTCGGCACTGGCGAATGACCGCACCGGGTGGTGCGGCCGCGTTGGCAGGTCTTCGGACTCGTGGACACGAGGCCTTGCGGGCCTCACCTACTGGCGGCTGCTTCCCGGGCCTTGGCCCAGTGCTCTTTGGTGCCGCTGTCGTTTCCACATACCGCTGCGGGGCAGTTCCGGATTCACGCCGGATTCCCTCTTGCGATCTCCGGGAGCACTTCCCTGGCGCTCTCGGAGAAACCAATGCGGGGCCAAAACTATCACTCGAACGCGCAGCCCAGCCGCGTCGACTAAGCTCAACTCGTCCTTCGACAGGACGGGAACCTGGTGTAATCCCAGGACGGTCGCGCCACTGTGAGAGTCAGACCCCGCCGTCGACAAGAACAGATCGGGACGCGGTATCCCGAAAAGGAGCAACATGGCACACACAACGTCCGCCAGCCATCCGGTTGCGGTGTCGATTCCCCAGGCCGCGCTGTGGTTGAGCGTGACCACCCTCCTGGGGCTGCTCGCCTATTACTTCATCGGCATCGACCAGGGTGCGGTGTCGATCTTCGGCAGCGACATGCACGTTCACGAGTTCGTGCATGACGCCCGCCACCTGCTCGGCTTCCCCTGCCACTAGCAGCGGGCCGAATACATGGAAAAGTCAATAATTCTGCGCGGCTTAGGTTTCGGCGCACTGGGTGGCCTGCTGTCCTTCATCTTCGGATGGATCTTTGTGGAGCCCGTCATCAACAGGGCGATCGCCTATGAGGAGGGCAGAGGCGAGGCGCAGGGCGTGCTCGACGAGGCCGCCGGTATCCACGCCCATCACGAGGGCGCGGAGCTGTTCAGTCGCTTCGCACAGGCCAATGCGGGCCTGGCGCTCGGTGTCATCGGATTCGGAATCGCGATGGGCGCGCTGTTCGCGGTGACGTACGTGGTGGCGATCGGCCGGGTCGGCAATCTGAGCCCGCGCGCGCAGGCGCTCGCCGTTGCGGGCGGGCTGTTTCTGGTGCTGTATGTGGTGCCGTTCCTGAAGCTCCCGGCTAACCCGCCTGCGGCGAGCGCCGAGGGCACCATCAAGGAGCGCACCGGGTACTTCGTGCTGATGATCCTTGTCGCCGCGATCGCGTTGGCAGTGGCGCTGTGGGTGGGTCGAAAGCTCTCCGAGCGGGTCGGTACCTGGACGGCCACTCTTGTTGCCGCCGCCGTGTTCATCGTGCTGGTCGGACTCGTCATGGCTGTGACACCGGGATTTGTCGAGGCGCCGCAACCGCTGCTCGATGCCGACGGGAAGATCGTCTATCCGGGCTTCCCGGCGCACGATCTGTATCTGTTCCGGCTGTACTCGTTCACTACGCAGGCGATTATGTGGGCGACGATCGGTCTCGGGTTCGCGACGGTTATCGGGCGTAGGCCCGTCAATGCGGAGACGTCCGTCACCGGCTAGCTAGCCGCATGTGACGGTCTTCGCGCGGGCGCTTATCGGGGTGTGACGGTCTTCGCGCGGGCGCTCATCGGGGTGTGACGGTCTTCGCGCGGGCGCTCATCCCAGCTTCTTGAAGACGCCCTTGGCCAGGCCGATGACCCATCCGGCCGCACCGGGGCCGAATGCGCGATCCCAATTCAGCTGGAAACTCACGACATACGGCTGGCGGTTGCGATCCTCGGCGTACCAGCTGAATGTCAGGTCGCCGGGCAGGTTGCCACCCTTAGCGCCGATGTAACGCCAGTTCTCGCTGTGCAGATCGATACCGGGTTCTGCTGACAGGATGCCGCGAATCGGAGCCGCCGGGCCGACGGCGACCTTCTGCAGTGCCGCGTGGACCCGGCAGATGTCTTCGGCGCTGCCGTACCACTCGATGCCGAATTTCGATGCGGGCGTGGTGGTCCGGTCCGGATCCAGCTTGTAGTCGTGGGTGTCGGCTTCGGAGAGCATCTGCCCGCGCTGGGCCGGTGTCGTGGCGTCCTTCCATTGCTGGCGGACGTCGGGTATTCCCCACCCGATGTTGAACAGCTCATGCATGGTGGGGAAGGGGGTCATCGATGCCGGGTCATGGTGCCCGCCGTCGGCAAGGGCCTTTTCTATCGCCTGCCGACCGAGGCGGTTGATCAGCATGTCTGTACCCATGTTGTCGCTCACCGAGATCATCTTCTGGGCGGCGGTGCGCACCGACACCGTGGAGCCCGTGGGGAGCTTGTCCATCGAGCTTCCGAGCGCCTTGCCGCGATCGGTGACGGTGAGTTGGTCATCCCAGGTGAGGGTGCCCGCATTGATGGCGGTACCGGTGGCCAACAGCACGTAGAGCTTGAAAACCGAAGCCAGCGGCATGGGTTCGGAGGTATTGGTTCCGGCGACCTGCTCGCATTGACCGTTGACGATCTTGGACGCCCGGTAGGAGTAGCGGCCGCCCGATGCTGACAGCACGGTGTCGACGTCGGACCAGTCGGCGATGGTGGGGGGCTGCTGATACGGAACCAGCCTGTCGACATCCCCCTTGTTGTTGGTGCGCAGCCCGATATCCACATTGGCGCCATAAGGCGCGATCAGGTGGACGGTGGAGCTATTGGCCGCCAGGTCCACGGAGCTCACCTTGTATGGGCGGTCGACCCACAGCTTGGTCATGATCTCGGTGTAGTCGTCGACCTTGTTGGCGGCGGCGAGCGTCGCCACGCCCTGCTTACCGATCGGCCAGTTGGAGTTCAACATGTCGATCAGCTGTTGTGAGCGCAGGCCCGGAGGCGTGCTGGTATCCACGTCGCCGTGCGGCACCTGCCGCAGCTTGATGCCACACCCCGCTGTGCTGCCCACCGATAAGGCCACCACTGCCACCGTGCATACCGAGACGGCGCGCGTCATGCGCGCGCGCAGCAAACTCCTATTCACGCCTTGGCGGCGGCCCCGGTCACGTCGAGCACAACCTCGAACTCCAGCAGGTGGGCACCCTTCGCCACGGGCTTGGCCTGCTGGCCGGCATGTGCTTCGACTGCCGGACCGGTGGCCCAGGCCTGAAAGGCCTCTTCGGACTCCCACTGGGTGACCACGAAGTAGCGGTCTTCTCCCTTGACGGGGCGCAGCAGCTGAAAGCCCAGGAATCCTGGCTGGTTCTCGACTGCTCCGGCGCGGTGAGCGAACCGCTTCTCCAGCTCCGGACCTGCACCCTCGGGGATCTCGATTGCGTTGATCTTCACCACGGACATGGGTTCAGGCTACCGTGCGGGCTCCCGCATGATTCGGGGCGATGATTGGGGCGATGATGACAGACATGGACCCAGGCCGCCTGTTCGACCAAGGCGGTCTGCCGGAAGACTCGGGGGCGCCGTCCATCGTCCTTGTGCACGGTCTGATGGGCCGTGGAAACACGTGGTCACGGCAGTTGCCCTGGCTGCGGGAGCTGGGCCGGGTGTACACCTATGACGCGCCGTGGCATCGCGGACATGACGTCGTTGATTCCCAACCGATTTCGACAGAGCGCTATGTCGAGGCCCTCGCGAATGCGGTGGGTGCCCTTGGCGGTCCGGCCTTCCTCGTTGGTCACTCCATGGGTGGACTGCATTCGTGGTGTCTGGCGGCGGAGCATCCGGAGCTGGTGTCGGCCCTGGTGGTGGAGGACATGGCCCCCGATTTCGTCGGCGGAACCACGGGCCCCTGGGAACCCTGGCTGTACTCCTGGCCAGAAGTCTTCACGTCCGCCACGGATGTCACCAGTAGGTTCGGACCTGTTGCGGGACAGTACTTTCTGGAAGCGTTTGACCGAGTACCCGAGGGCTGGCGATTGCATGGCCCGATCGACAAGTGGATATCCACCGCCGCGGAATGGGGCGTCCGTGAATTCTGGGACCAGTGGCGGGGAGTGCGTTGTCCATCGCTACTGCTGGAGGCGTCAGTCACGGTGGCGCCTGCCGGGCAGATGCGCCAGATGGCTGAGATAGGCTGGAAGACAACTTATTTGAAGATTGAAGGGGCGGGGCACCTGATTCACGACGACGCTCCCGAACGGTACCGGTCCGCGCTCACGGAATTCATCGCCGCGCACCGAGTCCGGTAGTCCGCTAGCGCCGAGAGTGGATTACTTCCATTTCGTGCAGCTGCCGTTGTAGGTCGCGGTCATCGGCGAAGGTTCCGCCGAGGGGCGCCGCGACCCGGAACTGATCGAGGTGGATGCGAAAGGTCTTGTTTCGGCGGGCGATCCAGCTCAGTGCTACCGCCAGGGCGAATGGGGATATGAGGACGAGGATGGCGGCGAAGATGGTCATGGCAATAATTGTGTGCTGGTCAATATCACGCCAACAGTGGCAGTATTGACGATCTTCGATAATATTCAGCCATGTTGCGTTCGGTGGCGGCCCTGGTCCTCGATCAGGTTGCCGTTTTCGAGTTCGGGGTGATCTGCGAGGTCTTCGGCATTGACCGCGCCCGAGACGGCGTTCCGAATTTCGATTTCCGCGTCTGCGGGGTCGAGGCCGGTGTCCCACTGCGTACGACGGTGGGAGCGTCGATCATCCCGGATCGCGGACTCGAGGGGCTCGCCGACGCCGATCTGGTGGCGGTTCCTGCCCGCCCCTTTACGCATGGTTATCCGCCGGAGGCCCTGGAAGCGCTGCGTGCGGCGGCAGACCGCGGAGCCACGGTGCTTACCGTCTGCTCGGGTGTCTTCATCGCGGGAGCGGCAGGGCTGCTGGACGGTCGCCGCTGCACTACGCACTGGATGTACACCGACGAGCTGGCCCGTAGGTACCCGACGGCGACCGTCGATCGTGACGTGTTGTTTGTCGACGACGGCGACCTGATCACCAGCGCGGGGACGGCCGCGGGCATCGATGCCTGCCTGCATCTGGTGCGACGCGAGCTGGGCAGCGAAATCACCAACAAGATCGCGCGACGCATGGTGGTGCCGCCGCAGCGTGCGGGTGGTCAGCGTCAGTTCATCCCACAGCCAGTGCCCGATGTGGATACCAACGGCTTTGGCGGCCTTTTCGATTGGTTGATCGAAAACATCGACCAGACGCATACGGTGGCCGATCTTGCTGCACGCGTGCACATGTCGACCCGCACATTCGCCCGCAAGTTCACCGATCAGACCGGTGTGACGCCGATGCGCTGGATCATCGACCAGCGGGTCCTGCTCGCCCGGCGATTGCTCGAAGAGACGGATCTCGATATCGATACCGTGGCGGCGCACAGCGGTTTTGGCACCGCGATCCTGCTGCGCCATCACTTCCGCCGTGGCGTCGGCATCACCCCCACCGATTACCGCAAGACCTTCGCGGTGGCTGTCGGCTAGCGGGACCACCATGGCGGGTCTGGGCCCCAGATTGGCCATGCCCATTCGCCGGGATCGCCAAGCTCGAAGGACGTGAGACCAGGTCCGGTATCGGTGAGCTCACCGACGAGTAGCTCGGTGAGCGTCCCAGGCATTCGTCCGTAGCCGTCGTCGACGATGAGCGGCCAGGCGTCTGGATCGTCGTTGGCAGTGTCCCAGACCACCGTGGATCGGCCTTCGGTGGTGGCGCACAGCAACATTCCGCCCGGCCCCGTTGGTCTCCTCCATTCGAATGCATCGTCTAGGACCGATGCGTGCATATCGTGAAGATGCCACACCTCATCGGGCGCGGAGACGAAGATTCCGTTGAGGTGTACACGCCCATACGCGTCGTGGAGGCGTTTGTAGTCGGTGGGCAACCCAAACCCGAGTTTGCCCTCGATCTCGTGCCAATCGTGAGTGCGTGGCTGCGGTGGACCGATCAGGGATTCCAACTGCGCCAAAGGATCTCGATTGCCGATTTCGATGACTGCAGGCAGGGTGACCTTCTCGCAGGCAGGGGTCATGCTCCATCCGCGGCGTACGGGAGGGAAGGACAGCACCGGTAGGTCTAGCTCTCCGTTATTCCACCTAAGCAAGAATTCAGTCGGGCTAACGTTCAACTGTTGCTTCCCATGGCCGACGATCACCACGAACCATCTGCGGTGTTCGCGAATGGGGAACCACCAGCATGTTTCGCCAGTGTCGAATATCCCCCACAGTGTGGCTTCGGGGTGAGGCTGGGGATACCGGATTGTCTCCGTCGCCATGTTGAATCCTGGTGGGCCATCGGGTGCCAGCAGTCTCAGGACACCCGCGAGTGTTGCCGGACCGTACTTGCTAAGTAGTTTCCGGTAGTCGTCTGGCATATCCGGATGGCGTTGCAGTCTCATGGAGCTTTGCACCCCGCCGCAGGGATCTGGCCCTCGCCGGCCAGCGCGAAGCGCCCGTCAGTGGTCTGCTCCACCAATCCATCGACCAACAGTGAATCCAACGCGCGGTCGCGTTGGGCGATGTCGGAGAGCCACACCACGTCGAGCTGTGCCCGCGTTACGGGAATGCTGCTGCCGCGCAACACATCCAACAGTCGCCCACGTACCTGGCGATCGGTGCCGGCATACTTCTGCACTGTCCGCACCGGTGTGACCAATTCGGGGTGTCCCGCCTCGTGCCACCCGCAAGAACTGAGCGGACACAGTGGGCACTGCGGCGCGCGGGCGGTGCATACCAGGGCGCCCAACTCCATCAGCGCCGCAGAGAACCGTGCCCCGTTGTCGACGGGCAGCAGTGCCTCGGCGTCCCGCAAGTCCCGTGCCGAGGGCGTCGAGTCCGCGACACCGTGCACCACCCGTGCGATCACCCGGCGAACATTGGTGTCCACCACGGGAACCCGCTGCCCGTACCCGAAGCAGGCAATGGCGCGCGCCGTGTACGCGCCCACGCCAGGAAGCGTCAGTAGTGTCTCCACATCGTCGGGTACCTGATCGCCATAGTCGCGGGCCAGCACGGTCGCGCACTCATGCAACCGCACGGCGCGGCGTGGATAACCGAGCTTTCCCCATGCCCGTAGCGCCTCTGCCACAGACGTTTTCGCCATCGCCGACGGCACCGGCCAACGTGCCACCCATTCCCGCCACACCGGCTCTACCCTGGACACCGGGGTCTGCTGGAGCATCACCTCGCTGATGAGGATGTGCCACGGTGTCGCCTCAGGGTGACGCCACGGTAGGTCCCGCTCGGCAACATCAAACCAGTCCAAAAGTTCGTCAGGGCACAATGACGGGTATGACAGCTGATCCGAGGTCCGCCTGGAAGGCACTCAAAGAGGGTAACCAGCGTTTTGTCGGCGGTTATCCGCAGCACCCGAGCCAGAGCGTGACGCGTCGTACCGAGCTGGCCAATGGCCAGAACCCCCAGGTGATGTTGTTCGGCTGCTCCGATAGCCGGGTGGCCGCGGAGATCATTTTCGATCAGGGCCTGGGTGACATGTTCATCGTGCGCACCGCGGGGCAGGTGATCGACTCGGCGGTGCTGGGTTCGATCGAGTACGCGGTGGCGGTGTTGGGTGTGCCGTTGATCGCGATCCTGGGGCATGACTCCTGTGGCGCGGTGGGTGCCACGGTGCAGGCTCTGGACACCGGCGAGGTGCCGGGCGGGTACATCCGGGATTTGGTGGTGCGGGTGATGCCCTCGATCCTGGGTGGCCGCAAAGATGGCTTGTCCCGGATCGATGAGTTCGAGGCCCGCCATGTCGAGGAGACCGGCATCAAGCTGCTGCAGCGCTCGCAGGTGGTGGCCGATGCGGTCGAGGCCAAGAAGCTCGCGCTGGTGTATCTGACCTACAAACTCGCCGACGGACGCGTTGTTTTGCACGGCCACGTCGGCGACATCGGCCAGTAACAACTTCTAAGCCCCAGGTCAAAGCCCATTCGGCAAACGTCACATGGCATCTTGCTGTCTGTGATGGGAGAATTAGAACGAATGCAGATTTCTCTGGGGGAGGGATGGGTAGTTCGGTGTGTACGTTGCTGCCACATCGGGGTAGTTACCGATGAGCCGCGACACTGGTCGCAGTCGGCCAAAGCACGCACTACCTAAGTCGAATAACCGCTGGTCGGTAAGTAAAACTGCGGCCGGTCGGGTCATCTTCGCGCTGCTAGCCTGCGGCAGTCTGGTGGTAACCGGCGCCGGTTGGCAGGTGTTCTACAAGGCGTTCAGTCACGTCCCCACCTCGGGGGCGGAGGCCGAAGGCGGCAAATCGAGCGACGGCTCCATGAACATGCTGCTGATCGGTCTCGACTCGCGGAAGGATCAGGACGGCAACGACCTGCCGAAGGCGGTCCTGAACCAGCTGCACGCCGGTGATTCGGATGCGGGCGGCTACAACACCAACACCCTGATCCTCGTGCACGTTGGCGCCGACAACAAGGTCACCGCGTTCTCGATCCCCCGCGACGATTGGGTCCCGGCCGACGGCATACCGGGCTACAAGCACATCAAGATCAAGGAAGCCTATGGCCTGACCAAGGCCAACGAGGCGGACAAGCTCGTCAACGAGGGCATCACCGATCAGGCGACACTGGAGCAGCAGAGCCGCGAGGCGGGCCGCCGAGCCACCCTCAATGCCGTACACCGTCTGACCGGTCAGCCCATCGATTACTTCGCCGAGGTCAATCTGGTCGGCTTCTACGACTTGGCCTCCGAGCTTGGTGGGGTCACCGTCTGCCTGAACAATGCCGTCTACGACAGCTACTCGGGCGCCAACTTCCAGGCGGGAGAACAAACCCTCAACGCCTCGCAGGCATTGGCGTTCGTGCGTCAGCGCCACGGGCTCGAGAACGGCGACCTCGATCGCACCCACCGTCAGCAGGCCTTCCTGATCTCGGTGATGCAGCAGCTGCGCAATGCCGGCACCCTGACCGACATCACCAAACTCACCGGTCTGATGAACGTCGTCCACAAGGATGTCGTGCTGTCAAAAGGCTGGACCGAGAAGCAGTTCCAGCGCATCGGGCAGATCGCGGACGGCAACGTGAATTTCCAGACGCTGCCCGTGGTGCGATACGACACCATCAACGGTGCGGACGTCAACATCGTTGACCCGGTGGCGATCCGGGCCAAGGTTGCCGCAGCCTTCACGGGTTCGGATTCTGCGCCCGCGTCCACCCCGACGACGCCCACCAGCACCGTCGATGTCGTGAACGCCACCTCCACTTCCGGTCTGGCGTCGACAATTTCGTCGGCGCTCGTCAGTCGCGGCTATACCAAGGGCGACGTGCGGGATCCGGAAAGCGGCGAATCAACCACTACCACCATCGATTACGGTGCAGGCGCCGATGCCGATGCCAAGGCGATGTCCACCATGTTGGGTATCGATGCGAAACCCAGTGCGGATCCGACGTTGACGCCCGGACGAATTCGCGTCATGTTGGGCGCCGGATACTCCGCGCCATCCGATGTATTGAGCACTGAAGACAGTGGCACCGCGAGCTCGATGTCCAGCTACTCGAGCTCGGAGTCCTCGAGTGATTACGCGCCGCCGGACTCGGGTAAGCCGGTGGTCGGCAGCAGCAGTGGCGTTCCCTGCGTGAACTGACGTGGGATGGCTGTGGACAGCCCCCAAGGCCCCCAAATAGCATTGTGAAGTCTGCGTAGCTCGCCGACACGCCGAGCGAGGTCGGCCATCCCGTAGTGACCTGCGCTTACCGTTGAATCGTGATTGACATGCACCCCTCAGGCCCGCTGCCTTCAGAGATCTACTGGCGGCGCCGCGCCCTCGCGATCGGCGTGGCGGTGGTCGTGGTTGCCATCGTCGCCGCGGTGATCTTTGCGCTGGTAGGTGGCAGTGCAGGAGCCGATACCAAGGCCGCGGATCAGCCCGCCGAAGCGGCGGCCCCCGCCGGTCAGCCGGTCATCCTGCCGCCGAACGAGATTAAAAAGCCGTCCGACAAGCCCGCGGATGCCCCGGTCCATGACGGACCGCCCATCGCCAAGCCCGAGCTGGTGCCGCCGGTGGCGCTGAACCCCGGTGATGATTGCCCCGACGCGACGCTTGCGGTGAAGGCCTCCAGTGATAAGCCCAGCTATCTTGCCGGTGAGCAGCCCAAGTTCACCATGGTGGTGACCAACATCGGCCTGGTGCAGTGCAAGCGGGATGTGGGTGCCGCCGTGCTGGCCGCGTCGGTGTTCAGCGTCGACAACAAGCGGATCTGGGCCAACTTGGACTGCGCTCCGTCGCAGGAGAACTCCATCAAGACCTTCAACCCGGGCGAGCAGGTGACCACCGAGGTCACCTGGACCGGCATGGGCTCCGCGCCGAACTGCCCGCTGCCCCGTCCGGCCATCGGCCCGGGAACGTACTCGCTGGTGGTGCAGCTCGGGGATCTGCGCAGTGCGCCAGTGCCTTTCATCATCGGTGAGAAGCCCGCCGACGCACCTCCGCCGGCGGCGCCACCGGCCTAGCCGGTCTGCTCGGTAAGAGTCGACTCGGCGAGACGCGACAGGCCCTCCCTGATATGCCGGGCCCACATGGCCCCGATACCTTCCACCGACTGCAGGTCTGTCGCGCTGGCGGCCAGGAGCCCCTGTAGGGATCCGAAGGCTCTGACGAGCCTGTCGATATGTGCGAACTGCAGCCGGGGGATGTGCGTCATGACCCGGTAGCCGCGAGAGCTCATCGCGGTGTCCTGGGCTTCGACGGTGGAGGGGTATCCGAATGTCCGCGACAGCACCGTCAGATCCAGCAGATCGGTGTCCGAGAGCGCGTCCAGATCCTCGAGAGTTGAGGCGATCTGCGCTTGCGTCGGTGGCTCGGGGTTGGCGTGATAGTCCCGGACCAGCAGCTCGCGTTCGGTGTCGTTATCGCCGACCAGCTCGCCGATCTGCAGTTTGAGCTGCCGTCCGTCGGTGCCCAGCTCGATGACGTCGAGCTCGATGTCCTGACTGATCCGGCGCACCAGCTCCAGGCGCTGCGCCACCGTCATGACGTCACGCAGAGTCACGAAGTCCTCGATCTCCGCGGTGGACAGCGACGAGGTCACCTCGTCCAGTCGTGTTTTGTAGCGCTCCAGGGTGGATACCGCTTGGTTGACTCGCGACATGACTGTCGCCGAATCCATGACCACGTGCCGGATACCAGCGGTGTACACACTCACGATGCTCATCGAATGACTCACGGACACAACGGGGTAATCCGTCTGGATGGCGGTGCGCTCCGCGGAGCGATGCCGGGTGCCGGACTCGTCGGTCGGAATGGACGGGTCGGGCACCAATTGCACATTGGCGCGCACGATGCGCGATCCGTCCGTGTCCAGCACCACGGCGCCATCCATCTTGGACAGCTCGCGAAGGCGGGTGGGGGCGAAGGCGACGTCAAGCGAGAAGCCGCCGTCGCAGATGCTCTCTACCTTGTCGTCGTAGCCGAGAACAATCAGCGCCCCGGTGCGACCACGAAGAATGCGTTCCAACCCGTCGCGCAGGGGTGTGCCCGGCGCCAACCGGGCCAGAGTCTCCCGCATCCTTGCGTTGGCTTCCGCGTTGTCCATCGCGCCCCTCCCTCTCCAGGCTCGGTTCGCCGCAGTTAGATTACGTGGTCATGTCGACGTGGACGTTGCCCGAGGGGCTAGAGGCGGTTAGTCGCGGCCCAGAAGCTCCCGCTCCAGGTGCGGTGCTGAAGCCGGGTTGGCCCCGCAGGTTTAGCCACCCGGGGCCCGAGGAGGACCTGTGGGGGACACAATTCTACGCCGGCGAGGGCGCCAGCGTCACGGGGCAGTTCGAGGTGCTCTCTGAGCTGGAGGGTGGACCCGGCGTCATCCATGGCGGCGTCATGGCGGCCATTTTCGATGAGCTACAGGGCGTTTTGGGCATCGTGACGCAGTTGATCGCTGTCACAGCGCATTTGGAGATCGACTATCGCAGGCCGATTCCCGTTGGGGCGACGGTGGACCTGGCCTCCGCTGTGGAGGGCCGATCCGGACGCAAGCTGTACACGACGGCGAGCGCGCGCATCGACGGTGATGTGGTGGCTAGTTCGCAGGGCATCTTCGTGATCATCGACCCGGACGCGCACTACGGAGATGGCGCTTCGCGCGCGCTTGGTATCAGTCCGTAGCACCGTCGGTGCGGCTCCGCGCCAGGCGCAGGCTCGGGCGCTTCTCCGGTTCGATTCGGCGGGCTTCGGAGAGCACCTCGAGGGCCCTGCCCACCGTGGGGCAACGCAGCAGATGCATTCCGGCGGGATGGAGGTCATCGCCCTCGGGGGGAATCACCGCGTGGGTGTATCCGAGGCGCGCCGCCTCGGCGATGCGCCGACCCACGGCGGCGGTGCGCCGGATATCTCCCGCCAGCCCGACCTCGCCGATGAACACCATGTTGGCTGGTAGGGCAATATCGGTGTATGCAGAGGCCACTGCCATCAGGATGGCCAAATCCGCCGAAGGGTCGGTCATACGCATCCCGCCCACCGTAGCCATGTAAATATCATTGTTGCCCAAGGGAATTCGTCCGTGACGCTCGAGCACGGCGGTCACCATCGCCGAGCGTGCGTGATCGAGTCCGCTGACCGCGCGCCGCGGTGAGGGGTTGGTCGATGTGGTGACGAGGGACTGCACCTCGCCGAGTAGCGGGCGCTTGCCATCGAGGGTGACCGTCACCGCGGTGCCCGCCGCGGCGTTCTCGCGATGTTCCAGGAACAGCCCGGACGGGTCGGTGACACACTCGATTCCCTTGTCGCGCAGCTCAAAACATCCAACCTCGTCGGCGGCACCGAATCGATTCTTGATCCCGCGCACTATCCGCAGCGCCGAGTGCTTATCGCCTTCGAAGTGCAACACCACATCGACCAGGTGTTCCAGGGACCGCGGGCCCGCGATGGCGCCGTCCTTGGTGACGTGACCAACCAGCACCATCGCTACACCCGACGACTTTGCGGCCATGGTCAGTGCCGTGGTCACCGCGCGCACCTGCGTGACGCCACCGGTCACGCCGTCGGCATCGGTGGTCGACATGGTCTGCACCGAATCGATCACTGCCAGAGTGGGTTTAACGGCATCGATGTGGCCCAACACGCTGTGCAGATCGGATTCTGCCGCCAGATATACCTCGTCGTGTACGCAGCCGGTGCGTTCGGCCCGTAGCCGGACCTGCGCCGCTGACTCCTCGCCGCTGATGTACAGGGCTCGTCCGCCCGAGACCGCCCACTGGTGGACAACCTTCAGCAGTAGCGTCGACTTCCCCACTCCGGGCTCGCCGGCCAGCAGGTTCACCGAGCCGGTGATGACACCGCCGCCGAGCACTCTGTCGAGTTCGGAAACGCCGGTCGGCCGATGCTGGGTGTCGTCGGTCGCAATACTGGTGATCGGTACCGCCGCGGTCGCCGGGGCCACCGCGCGTACGGCGCCCAGCCCGCCGATCGAGGACAGCACGGCGGTTTCACTGACGCTGCCCCAGGTTCCGCAGTCAGGACAGCGGCCCACCCATTTGGCGGTGGTGTGCTGGCATTCCGAACAGCGATACTGCGCGCGGGGTTTGGCCACACCGCGACGTTAGCGGCCGGGTATGACACCGAGCCAGGACATCCGCGGTTTCAGTCAGGGGGCAGCGGGACGATGCGGTCCTGACAATTCACGGTCTTCTCGCCGTCGTTGGACAGGAGGGTCTGCCCGTCCACCAGAATCCGGCAATGGATATGGCCCGTGCCCCAGATTGCCGTCACCTGCTTGACGGTGTCCTTGTACGGCCAAGCCACCGTGACCGACCATGGCAACTTGACGCCGCTGACGGCCTGCGGCAGCCCGGAGTAGTCGCCGTAGCTGATGGTGCCGGCCTCCGGTGTCTTGCCGGCAGCCCACACCAGATAGGTCACCTTGGGGGGTGCGCCTGCGCCGTCCCAGGAAGGACCAGACCAATAATCGCAGTCGCTGCAGTTGCCGCTGCCAACGTTCGCTTCACGGTGTCCTCCCGGTTCTGGCTTTGGGCCGGAAGCTATCACGGCGACGACTGCCCGATGGGCCGAATCGTCACAGCGCTGCGTTACTGAGCGCGACTGCACGGGTCGCCATCCACCTTGGTCAAGATGCCGACAATGGAGCCGGAATTGCCGCGCATGCAGTGCTCGCGGGGTAGGCCGTCGGTGGCATAGCTGCAGGTGGCTAGTTCCACTCGGTCGTCCTCGTCGACTACCTGGCCGTCGATGAGGATCTGACAGAAGATCCGGGGGCCATCGCCGGTGTTGTATCCGGTGACATTGATGAGGGGGTGCTTGGTGTCATCGGTCCACGCGACGTCCTTCCCCCACGGCAACTGCGGATTCATCGCGCCGTGCCGGGACCCGTCTGCCTCGTTGTAGCCGATGGTTGCCGCAAGCAGCGGGCCGTACTCCGCCCACACTCTGTAGGTGACCGTTTTGGGTGCCGCGTGTGCGGCAGGCGCGGTCAGCACCGCACCCATCATGGCTAGTACCGCGGCGCAGGTGACGAGCCGTTTCATGGGCGCAAGCTAGCACGAAAAAAGCGAGGGCCCGAGACGGCAGATCGCCGTTCCGGGCCCTCGCTACGCGACTGTGTTAGTGTCCGCCGCCCTCGTGTCCGCCCTCGTTGGCGGTGTGCTGGCGAGGTGCACTCGGTCCGGCGTCGATGGGCACCGCGACGGTGACCTCTCCGGCCTTCTCGAAGGTGAAGGTGAATCGGTAGGTGAGGCCGTCCGCCAGATCCTTCGTCAGCTGCAGCTGCGCCTTGCCGTGCTTGATGGTCGGATCAGACGAGGCCAGTGGCTTGGGTTCTGGCGCCTTGACCTCTGTGGTCGTGGCTCCGGGCTCAGCGGACGGGGCGGCGCCATGCTCACCGTTGGCTGCTTCTGGGCCGGCGGCCTCGGCGGCGGGCTCTTGGCCTTCGGCGGCTCCGACGAACAGGCGGCCGGTGGCCGGAATGTCGCTGTCGCCGCTCAGTGTCACCTTGCCGATGTCGTCGGGAGAGGAAACAGAGGTGAGCTTGTCGTTGACATCGGCGGATTCATTCGTGATGACCAGAACCAGCTCGGCCTTCTGTCCCGCACGCTGCTTCACCGGGTCCGGGCTCCCGACGAGGTGGATATTGCGCAAAGCGAGGTTGCCGAGGTTGGCACTGCCGCCGTTGATCGCCGACGACTGGTTCGCTGTCTGCGAGATCTGCCCCGCACCGCAGCCGGTGAGGGCGGTCGCGAGAACGGCGGCGCCGAGAAGTGTCGTCACGCGCGCGATGCTGCGCTGGGACCGAGTGCGAAACACAGGCATCTCCCTGATCGATAGCGGCTCCGGACAGTCCGAAATCCACCTGCGGCCGATATGTCCTATAGACAGTAGTAGGTGCCTCGCGAGGACGAAAACAGCGGGGCACTCGGGATGAGCCGCGTGCGCGAAGGCGGTCCGGATCCGTCGGGATCTGGTGGTCGAGTCCAGCTTCAGGGAACCGATGTGACCTGGATTACCGCTTGTGGGGGCTGGTTTATGGGCCGGCCAGCGGGGGCGCCAAGGGGTGCTGGATGCACGAAAAGGTCACCCTGTCAACCCCGAGGGTTCATCTGCAATGCCCCTGACCTGCACCGTTGGTGGGCATGCCGAGATACGCCGTGGTAGAATTAGGTATCGAAAGGGGCACGAAACAAGATGATATTTAAGGTCGGAGACACCGTTGTCTATCCACATCACGGTGCAGCACTGATCGAAGCGATCGAGACCCGGACGATTAAGGGCGAGCAGAAAGAGTATCTCGTCCTCAAGGTTTCCCAGGGTGATCTGACGGTCCGCGTGCCCGCCGACAATGCCGAATACGTCGGTGTCCGTGACGTGGTGGGACGCGAGGGTCTGGACACGGTCTTCCAGGTGCTGCGTGCACCGCATACCGAAGAGCCGACCAACTGGTCCCGTCGATTCAAGGCCAACCAGGAGAAGCTGGCTTCCGGTGACGTGAAGAAGGTCGCCGAGGTTGTTCGCGACTTGTGGCGTCGTGAGCAGGAGCGCGGCCTGTCCGCAGGCGAGAAGCGGATGCTGGCCAAGGCCCGCCAGATTCTTGTCGGCGAGCTTGCGCTGGCGGAGAACACCAACGCCGCCAAGGCCGACACCATTCTCGACGAGGTGCTCGCAGCTGCCTCGTAGGACAGCGGCGATAGTTCCCGCCGCCGGTCTCGGTGTGCGGCTGGGTGCAGATGTTCCGAAAGCCTTCGTTACGGTCGGTGGCCGGACAATGCTCGAACGTTCTGTTGATGGTTTGTTGTCTTCAGGTGCCATTGACGAGGTAGTAGTCGTCGTTGGCGCCGATCAGCTCGGCAAGGCCGCGGCGCTGGTAGGCCCGTCGGCCCGGGTTGTGCAGGGCGGTGCCGAGCGCACTGATTCCGTGCGTGCCGGGTTGGCCGCCGTGGCTGGGGCCGACTGGATTCTTGTTCACGATGCGGCCCGTCCGTTGACCCCTCCGGACATGATTGCCCGCATCGTGGCGGAACTACGTGAAGGCCGCTGCGCGGTCATCCCGGCGATATCGGTCTCGGACACCATCAAGTCGGTCGATTCGGCGGGTGATGTGAGCGGCACACCCGACCGGGCAAGCTTGCGTGCGGTGCAGACCCCGCAGGGGTTTGCGGCCACCGTGCTCAGACGCGCGTATGCGGCCGCTGGCGATATCGCCACCGATGACGCCGCGCTCGTCGAACAGATCGGTGAGCGCGTTCATGTGGTGGAGGGCGATCGGCTGGCCTTCAAGATCACCACAGCGCTGGACATGATGCTGGCCGAGGCAATCCTGAGCAGAGGGGTAGCCCAATGACCGCATTGCCCCGGGTAGGCATCGGCACCGATGTGCACCCGATAGAGGAGGGCAAGCAATGCTGGCTACTCGGGCTGCTCTTCGCGGATGCCGACGGTTGCGAGGGACATTCAGACGGTGACGTTGCCGCGCACGCCCTGTGCGATGCCCTGCTCTCAGCAGCAGGGCTTGGGGATGTGGGCGCGGTATTCGGTACCGGTCAGCCCGAGTGGTCGGGTGTCAGCGGCGCGAAGATGCTGACCCACGTCCGGGAGCTGCTGCACAACAGCGGTTTCCGGATCGGTAATGCCGCGGTTCAGGTGATCGGGAATCGGCCGAAGATCGGACCCCGCCGGGTGGAGGCGCAGGAGCTACTGTCTGGCCTTCTCGGGGCTCCGGTCTCGGTGTCAGCGACCACGACCGACGGGTTGGGGCTGACTGGACGCGGAGAAGGCTTGGCCGCGGTGGCAACGGCGCTCGTCACAGCGCTGTAAGCTCGCTGGTCGTGACCGGTCACGCTCCGCTTCGGCTGTACGACACCCGCGTGGGTGCCGTGCGTGACTTCGTGCCTCTGCATCCCGGGTCCGTCTCCATCTACCTGTGCGGGGCAACTGTGCAGGGTCTGCCCCATATCGGGCATGTGCGCAGCGGTGTTGCCTTCGATGTGCTGCGCCGCTGGCTCGCTGCCCGCGCCTATGACGTCCTGTTCGTCCGCAATGTCACCGATATCGACGACAAGATCCTCAATAAGGCGGCCGATGCGGGGCGGCCGTGGTGGGAGTGGGCGGCGACGTATGAGCGCGCCTTCGACGAGGCGTACGACGCCCTCGGAGTGCTGCCGCCTTCGGTATCGCCGCGCGCGACGGGGCACATTACCCAGATGATCGAGCTGATCGAGCGGCTCATTGATACCGGGCATGCCTATGCCCGTGGTGGCGACGTCTACTTCGATGTTCTGAGTTATCCGGAGTACGGGCAACTGTCTGGGCACAAGATCGACGATGTGCACCAGGGCGAGGGTGTCGCGACCGGAAAACGTGATCCGCGCGACTTCACCCTGTGGAAGGGCGCCAAGCCCGGTGAGCCGTCGTGGCCGACCCCCTGGGGACCCGGCCGCCCGGGCTGGCATACCGAGTGCGTGGCGATGTGTGAGTCATATCTGGGGCCGGAGTTCGACATTCACGCGGGTGGGATGGATTTAATCTTCCCGCACCACGAGAATGAGATCGCGCAGAGCCGGGCTGCCGGCGACGGATTCGCCCGATACTGGCTGCATAACGGCTGGGTCACCATGAGCGGCGAGAAGATGAGCAAGTCGTTGGGCAATGTGCTGTCCATTCCCGCTGTGCTGCAACGTGTTCGGGCTGTCGAGTTGCGCTACTACCTGGGCAGTGCGCACTACCGCTCCATGCTGGAGTACTCCGAGACCGCGCTCGCTGACGCGGTAAAGGCCTACTGCGGTATCGAAGATTTCCTGCATCGAGTGCGGGTTCGGGTTGGCGAGGTGCCAGTGGGTACCTGGACCCCCGCCTTCGCGGCAGCCCTGGACGACGACCTGTCGGTGCCGATCGCGCTTGCAGAGGTGCATTCCGCGCGCGCCGACGGTAACCGGGCGTTGGATGCCGGCGACCACGAGGGCGCACTGTCGTCGGCGGCAAGTGTCCGCTCCATGATGTTGATTCTTGGCTGCGATCCGCTCGATGAACGCTGGGAGACGCGCGACGAGACGTCTGCCGCATTGAACGCCGTCGACGTGCTGGTTACCGCCGAGCTGGAGCGGCGCGGAAGAGCTCGGGCAGAGAAGGATTGGGCGCTCGCAGACGAGATCCGGGATCGGCTCAAGCGCGCGGGCCTGGAGATAACCGACACCGCAGACGGCCCGCAGTGGTCCCTTACGAGTAGCGACGAAGAGTAGCAATGGCAGGAAATTCTCAGCGCCGTGGCGCAGTACGTAAGCCTGGTACCAAGAAGGGGCCCACCGTCGGTTCTGGCGGTGTGCGCCGGCGCGGACTGGAGGGCAAGGGCGCCACTCCGCCGGCCGAACAACGGACGAAGCATCCGGCCGCCAAACGTGCCGCTGTCCAGCGGAAGGTCAGCGACGCCAAACAGCGTCGGCTTAAGCAGGGCGACGAGTCCGAGATGGTGCTGGGCCGTAACCCGGTGCTCGAATGCCTGCGTACAGGTGTGCCGGCAACCGCGCTGTACGTCGCCGTCGGCGCCGATAACGACGAGCGGCTGACCGAATCGGTGTCGCTGGCCGCCGACGCCGGGATCGCGATCCTGGAGGTGCCACGACCTGACTTGGACCGGATGAGCACCAACGGATTGCACCAGGGGCTCGCGCTGCAAGTGCCGCCGTACAAGTACGCGCATCCCGATGATCTGCTGGCTCGCGCCCGCGCCGAGGCGCAGCCTGCGCTTCTGGTGGCGCTGGACAACATCTCGGACCCGCGCAACCTGGGCGCCATTGTGCGCTCCGTGGCCGCCTTCGGCGGGCACGGCGTCGTCATTCCGCAGCGGCGCAGCGCGTCGGTGACCGCCGTCGCCTGGCGTACCAGTGCGGGTGCGGCGGCGCGTCTTCCTGTGGCCCGCGCCACGAATCTGACGCGCACACTGAAGGATTGGCAAGACAAGGGGATCACCATCGTCGGGCTTGATGCCGGCGGCGACACCGAGCTCGACGATCTCGACGGTGCTGGCGATATCGCTGTTGTCGTCGGGTCGGAGGGCAAGGGGTTGTCTCAGCTGGTCCGCAAGACCTGCGATGCCGTGGTGTCGATCCCCATGGCGGGGCCTGTCGAATCGTTGAACGCCTCGGTGGCCGCGGGCGTGGTACTCGCGGAGATCGCGCGTCAGCGTCGCTGATTTCAGGCGCGATAAGTCGACTGTATACGGAAGATGGCTGTTTGGTGTACGCGAGTGCCTTCTCGGGGAGAGTGACATAACCTCATCGCCATGAAGCGCTTGGCCGCCATTCTTGCCGTCACCCTGGCATTGGCATCCTGCGGAGAAAAGGACAAGGCGTCCTTTGACCTGCAGGCGCACCGGGGTGGACGTGGAGAAACCACCGAAGAATCGTTGCGCGCCTTCGCGAAAGCCCTTGAACTCGGGGTGAGCACTCTCGAGCTTGACATCGTCATCTCCAAGGACCGCAAACCGATGGTCTGGCACGATCCGATGATCGATTCCGCAAAGTGCTCCGATACGGCCCCGGTGATACCTGGCGACCCGCAGTTCCCCTACGTGGGAAAGCTGGTGAAAGACCTGACTTCCGATCAGCTGCGCACGCTGGACTGCGGCAAGCTGCTCAAGGATTTTCCGCAGGCGGAGGTGGTCAAGAACGACAGGATTGCCTTGTTGCCAGAGGTTTTCGCCCTCGCCGATTCCTACCACGCCGACGTGCGGTACAACGTCGAGACCAAGGTGGAGGCCGCGGAACCACAGAAATCCGCCGAGCCGCAGGTGTTCGTCGATGTCATCCTCGACGCGATCCGCGCGACGGGCAAGGTCGACAAAGTAGAGATTCAGAGCTTCGATTGGCGCACGCTACCGATGACCAAGCGGGCCGAACCGGGCATCCCACTCGTCGCACTCTGGGACGAGACCACGTGGTACCCAGGCTCGCCCTGGCTCGGCGGGGTGGACCCCGCGGTCGTCAAGGATCCGATTGACGGGGCCAAGCAGATCGGTGCCACGATTCTGTCGCCCGGATACACGGTGCCCTATGGAGGCAAGGTGGGTGACCCTGGTTTCGCGTTGGTCGCCGACAAGAAGTTTGTCGAGAAGGCGCACAGTTTGGGGCTCAAGGTCATTCCCTGGACCATCAACGATGCCGAGACCATGAAGGCCCAGATTGACGCCGGCGCGGACGGGATCATCAGCGACTACCCGACGGTCTTACGGAAGGTCGTGGCCGAGAAGGGTCTGCCGCTGCCACCGGCCTATCAGCGCTAGGCGAATGATCTCATAATCGCGCTGGAGGCCCATTTCAGCGGCGGTTTCGCCGTCAGGCCTGCACGAACGAGGCCAGCTCGATTCCGTTGGCGGTCAGCGCCGCGCGGACAGCCCGCGCGATCGTCACCGCATCCGGTGAATCGCCGTGCACACAAATCGATTCGGCTGTGCGGCTGAGTGCGGGGATCCGTGCGGCGACCGCGGCGGGATCATGCAGCACCGCACCCGGCTCACCACGTGGCACCAGGGTGCCGTCGTCGCGGTAGGCGCGGTCGGCGAAGGCCTCGGTCACTACGCGCAGCCCCAATGCGCGTGCGCGGTCCCCGAATGCGCCATGCGGCAGCGTCAACACGGGGAGATCGGCACGGACATCCCGCACCGCACGCGCGACCGCGTCCGCCTGCGCCTCGTGGTGGATGATCGCGTTATACAGCGCGCCATGCGGTTTCACATAGGTCACCGACGATCCCGCGGTCCGGGCCAATGCGTCCAGTGCGCCGATCTGGTACACCACGTCGGCATACAGGTCATCGGCAGCGATATCGACGAACCGGCGACCGAATCCGGCGAGGTCGCGGTAGCCCACCTGTGCGCCGATCCGGATCCCGCGTGCGGCAGCGGCGCGACACGTGTGAAGCAATGTCGCAGGATCGCCCGCGTGGAAACCGCAGGCGAGGTTGGCGCTGGTGATCACGTCCAGCATCGCCTCGTCATCGCCGAGGCGCCAGGCTCCGAAACCTTCACCGAGGTCGGCGTTCAGGTCGATGCGGTCCATCGTGCGAGCCTAGCTCGCTCAGGCGTGCCGATACCGCCCGATGAGACGGCAGAGCAGATAGATGGACACTGCGATCATGGTGACAAAGACCGAGATCGGTACGCCCGGTGCCAAGGACAGCACGATTCCACCGATGGCGGCGATCTCGGCGAAGACAATGGACAACCCGATGGCGCGCGCCGGGGATGAGGTGATGCGAGCGGCGGCCGCCGCAGGCGTGATGAGCAGTGACATCACCAGCAGCGCGCCGACGATTTGCACACCCTGCGCCGCGGTGAGGCCGACCAGGGCAGCGAACACAATCCCCAAGGCACGCACGGGGACTCCGCGCGCCTCGGCCACGTCGGGGTCGACCGTGGCGAACAGCATCGGCCGATAGGTGACCGCCAGTACCGCGCCCACCAGGATGCTCACCACGACGAGCATCAGCAGCCCGCTGTATCCGACGCCGACGATCTGCCCGGTGAGGAGCGCGAAATTGGTGCCGGTGCGCCCCGGATACATGTGGATGAACAGCACCGCCAGGCCCAGCCCGAAGGCCATGACGACACCGATCGCCGAGTCGCGATCCTTGGTGCGTTGTCCGAGGATGCCGAAAAGTATTGCTGCAACCACGCTTCCGAGTAACGCGCCGGTGCCGACGTTGGCGCCGGCCAAGAGCGCTGCGGCGGCACCCGTTAGCGATAGTTCACTGGAACCGTGTACCGCGAAGGACATCTGGCGCATCACCACAAACGGGCCGATGAGCCCCGCCAGCAGCCCCAGCAGCGCGGCCGCCAGGATCGCCTGCTGCACGAAGTCGCGTCCGAGGAGGTCGGCGGTGAGGGAAAGGTCGAAGAAGTTATTCATGTGCGTGCTCCGCACATTCCTCGGTGACCTGTCGGTTTTCGCCCACGACCACGTACTGTCCGCGCACCTTCACCACGTCGATCTGGGCGCGATACAGCTCCGACAACGTCTCGGTCGTCATTACCTCGTCGACGGTACCGATCCGAAAGCGCCCGTCTACCAGATAGAGGATCCGGTCCACGTACGGCAGGATCGGGTTGATCTCGTGGGTCACGAACAGCACGGCCGTCCGTGCGCTGCGCCGCCTTTTGTCGAGCAGCGCGCAAATCTGTTGTGCACTTGCGGGATCCAGATTCAGCAGGGGTTCGTCGCAGAGCAGGAGTGCGGGATCGCCCGCCAGCGCCTGCGCGATGCGCACCCGTTGGAGCTCGCCGCCGGATAGCGACGAGACGGCTTTGGTGGCCAGATGACCGGCATCCACTTGATCCAGCGCAAGGTCGATCGTTGCGCGACGGCGCGCCCGGCTGGCCGGATTTAGTGCCGCCAAACCCCAACGGTGTCCGTCGATTCCGAGGCCCACCAGGTCCTCTGCGCGCAGGATCAGCGCGTTGTCGGCAAGCCGATGTTGGGGGACGTATCCGAGGTCGTGGGCAACGGTCATCGCGCCCCGCGTCAGCGGGACTTCACCCAACAGCAGTCGCAGCAGCGATGTCTTTCCGGAACCGTTGGGGCCCAATAACGCGATGAACTCACTTGGTTCGACCGTCAGGTCGAGATCCTCCCAGAGGGTGCGTCCACCACGATTCAGCGAGGCATTGCGCAGTGTGGCGACACTCATGCGGCCATTATCTCAGGGCCGTGGCGAGCTGCTCGGTGGTGCGTCGCTGCCAGGTGATGTAGTCGGTGTCGTCCGGCAGGGTTTCGGTCACCGTCACCACCGGGACGCCGTGGGATTCGGCGGCTTGCTTGAGCTGATTGGTCACCGGTCCGGCCGTTTGGGAGTTGAAGAGCAGTGCCGCAACCTGTTTGGTGTTGATCAGGTCCAACGCGGTGGCGAGATCCGCGGGGGAGGGGTCCTGGCCTTGCTCGGCAGCTTCGGCGAAGTCGTGGGGCGTGCGGTCGACCAGTTCGCAATGAGAGACCAGGTGACTGGCCACCGGTTCGGTCGCTAGGATCGCCTTGCCGTGGTCCTTCTCGGCGATGCCATGCTGCAGATCTGAGATGGAGTCAAGCTGCTGCCCAAATGTTTTGGCATTCGCGCGGTAAGTATCGGCGTCGTCCGGGTCGGCCTTGGCGAGCTCGTCTGCGACGTGATCGGCTACCTTTTTGGCGGTGCCCAGGCTGTAGAACACATGCTCATTCTTGTCGATCGAGTCAGCGGGTAGCAGCTGATAGGCGTTGATCCGGGGCTGGCCGTCCTTGAGCAGCTTGTCGATGAACGGGTCGTAGCCGTCGCCGTTGTACACCACGAGGGTGGCGTCCTGGACCTGCGCGGCCGCCGCGGGCGTCACCTCGAATGAATGCGGGTCCGTGTTGGCGCCGCTGACCAATGCGCTCACCGTGGCATGGTCGCCTGCGACGGCCTTGGCCACCGAAGCCCAGGCGTCGGTGGAGGCCACCACCGTGGGTTCATCGGACCGTTGGGCGGCCTGGCCGCAACCGGAGAGCACGAGCGTTCCGACGGTCGCAACCGTCACAGCCAACCCAGCCACGCGAGCGTGCACAGCGGACCTCCAGCCCTTCCAGTAATGAAAACGGTTTTCATTATGTGGGATGGGTGGTGAGAGTGCAAAACGTGTCAGCGCTCGCTGAGCTTGGTGGCGACGCGCAGCGCCGGTAGCAGCAGTGATCGCGCCCGTGCCTGCCAGTAGCGCGGCGAAATGGACCGTTAGGAAAGCAGGGCCGCACAGCGCAGCAGCCCGATATGGCTGTACGCCTGCGGATGGTTGCCCAGCGAGCGTTCGGCCACCGGGTCGTATTCCTCGGACAGCAGGCCGGTGGGGCCGGTGGCCTTGACCAGCTGGTCGAACAGTAGCTCGGCCTGCGATCGCGCACCGATGAGCAGATACGCCTCGACGAGCCAGGCGGCGCATAGATGGAAGCCGCCCTCTCCACCGGGCAGACCGTCGTCTCTGTGGTATCGGTAAACCGTTGCACCACTGCGCAACTCGGCCTCTGTGGCGATCACTGTCGCGGTGAAGCGGGGATCGGTGGGCTCGATCAGTCCGGATAGTCCGATATAGAGGGTGGCGGCATCCAGATCGGTGCCGTCGTAGGCGGCCGTGAAGGACTTGACCGACTCGTTCCAGCCCTTTTCCACGACTTCGGCGGCAATCTCGTCGCGCAGTGCGGCCCAGGATGGAGGTGATTCACGCTGAAACTCTTGGGCGAGCTTCACGGCGCGGTCCACGGTCACCCAGCACATGACTTTGGAGTAGACGTGATGCCGGGGATTTCCGCGGATCTCCCAGATTCCGTGATCGGGTTCGTGCCACCGACGCTCGACGGCGAGAACCATGTCGGACACCAGGTTCCAGTCGGCATCGGTCAACGGATCGGTGTGTCCGAGGCGCCGGCGCGCGTGGGTCAGGTCATGGATCAGTTCCACCACCGGGCCGAAGACGTCCAGCTGCACTTGCGAATTGGCGGCGTTGCCGACGCGGACCGGGCGTGAGCCCGCATACCCGGGCAACGAGTCGATCACCGCTTCGGGTGGCAGCACCGTTCCGGCCAATGTGTACAGCGGGTGTAGGCGATCAGGACCGGGCAGATGCTCCAGCACCCGGTGCAGCCAGCCCAGCAGGCCCTCGGCCTCGCTTAGCGATCCCAATGCCACCAGTGCCGATGCGGTCATCGAGGCATCACGTAACCAGCAGTACCGGTAGTCCCAGTTACGAATACCGCCAATGTCTTCCGGTAGCGATGTGGTGGCTGCGGCCAGGATCGCGCCCGACTCGGAGTGCACCAGCCCACGCAACGTCAGCGCCGAGCGCTTCATCAGTCCGGGCTTGCGCTCGGGGAGGGTCAGGGTTTGGGCCCAGTCGCGCCAGTAGGATTCGGCCCGTTCCCGTAGCTCGGGCTCAGTAACTGAGCTCTCGCCGAGATCTTCGGTGCCGCAGCGTAGCTCGAGGACCACCGGGCCATTTGCCGGGCTGATGGTCGCGGTGGCGCTCTGTTCGTCGGCGCCGATTTTCCAGGTGACGCCGGGGGCGCGCAGCACAATGGGATCATTGGTGCCGAGCACGCGCACGCCGTTGTCTTCGGCGACCAATTGCACGGGAGCCTGGCCGAACTCGGGACGCGGGGCGAAGGTGACCACCGCATCGGCCTCACCGGTGACAACCCGGATCAGATCGGTGCGTCCGGGGATCTCGTCGGGTGCCAAGTAGTCGGTGACTTGCAGACTGGCCCAACGTGTTTCGACTGTCATCGTGCTGTCGATGTATTTCTGGCCCAGCGGCAGCGCTGACCGTGCGGGGCCAATCGTGAAGTGTCCGGCCTCGTCCCCACCGAGGAGTTGCGCGAAGACCGCGGCCGAGTCGGGTTCGGGATGACACATCCAGGTGACGCCGCCGGTGGGGGTCACCAGCGCGATGGTGCGCGAATTGGCGAGCATGGTGAGACGTTCGATGGGGGCGGCGTGTCCGCCGAGCAGCCAGGTGCGGCGCTCTTCGAATAGGAAAGCCAGTGCGGTGCCCACGGATTCGGTGTCCGGGATGCGATATTCGGCGAGTGTTTCGCCGTCCCCCACCTTGACGCCGACGTCGGGACCGTGCAACCGTTTGAAGGCCTTTTCGTCGGTGACATCGTCTCCGAAGAACACTGCGGCGGTCGCACCCTCTTGATGGCGCAGGATGTCGAGCGCCTGTCCCTTATCGGTCGGTATGACGGCGAATTCGAGGACCTTCTTGCCCTCGGTGACCTGCGCGCCCCAACCGTTGGCCACGGTAAGTGCTTGGGCCAGCGCGGCATCGCCGTCCTCTACCGAGGCGTTGCGCACGTGCAGTGCGACGCTCGCCGGCTTCAGCTCGATGGCTACCCCGGCGTACTCGGCGGCGATCGCCGACAGCTTGTTGGCAATGGTCTTCAACAGTGCCTTGGCGTCTCCGTCAATGGCGTGCACAAATCCGGCATCGAACTCCGAACCGTGGCTTCCGACCAGATGCACCTCGGAGGGCAGTCGCGACAGGGTCGCCAAATCGCGCAGTGCCCGTCCGGAGATCAGCGCCGAAGTTGTTGACGGCAGTCCCGCCAAAGCCCGCAGCGCCGTAGCCGATTCTGGATGTGGGCGTGCGTCATCGGGGTTGTTGACCAGCGGGGCTATCGTTCCGTCGTAGTCGGAGGCCACGAGCAGCCGGGGCGTACGGGCCACCTCGGAAAGAGCGCGGCGCAGTTCGACGGGCAGATCTTGGGCACTCACCACGGGTCCCGAGTCTACGTCCGCTACTTACTCAGGGTTGGTTAGGCCAAGCGTCGCAGGTCAGGTAATTCCCAGCAGCAATCTGACGGTGCGATCAAGCCGGTGGCTCACATCAGTTGCCGATGCTCGCCGCGTCAACCAGGCAATCATGTTGGAGGTCCAGACATCCGAGATGACACGGGCGATGTGGAACTGCCCGTCGGAGGGATCGTCGTCGCCGGCCATCGCGCGGGCGAAGATGCCGTCCATTAGCCGGCCCACGTGATCAACCTCACCTGCGGCGGAAGCGTCCGCGAAGACCAGGGCGCGGGTCATCGCCTCGGTGAGTAGGGGATTGCGCTGCATGTTGCGGTTCAGCCGGGTGATCGCCGTATGCAGCCGTTCATATGCGGTGCTGCCGCTGACGGCACCACGATCCGATCTGGCGTCGATCTGCTCGAACTCGCGCTCCAGCGCGGACACCAGCAGATGCACTTTGGAGGGAAAGTATCGATACAGGGTGCCGACGGCGACGTCCGCGCGCTCGGCGACGGTGCGCATCTGCACCGCTTCATAGCCTCCCTTGGAGGCGATGGCCAAGGTGGCGTCCAGGATGCGCTTACGGCGCTCGCGCTGCGCGGTCGAACCGAGATCGTCGTCGGATAGTGCTGAGACGGCGGCAGGCTGATTGGTCGCGTCGGTATGACCGCTAGCTGACTGCGCGGTTTCCGATGCGCTAGATGTCCGAGGCGTTGCCATGGCGTCTCTACTCCCTGCGTTCACGTTCTGGTTCAGCGCACGACTATACGGATCACCATGGGCCGTTTCAGGTCTCCCTGGCCCGCTGGTAGTGCTCTGTACAGCCTGAATGCGTTCCTACTACACTGAACCCAATCACGATATTAGAACACGTTCTAGTCTCATGTACCCGAATCAAGCCGAGGAGAATCTGTGTCGTCCGATGTGCAGGAAGCCGCCCGCGACGCTGTCCGTCAGTGGGCCAAGAGCGCGGCTGTCATCGAGTCGGTCCGGAAGATGGAGTCCGAGCCCCACGGGTGGGGCCCTGCCTATGCCGGGCTGGCTGAGCTGGGCATTTTCGGTGTCGCGGTACCAGAGGTCGCCGGCGGTTCGGGAGCTGGATTCGACGACATGATCGCCATGGTCGACGAGGCCGCGGCGTCTTTGGTGCCGGGACCGGTTGCCACCAGTGCGCTGGCCGCGGTAGTGCTGGCGACGGATGGACCCGCGGAATTGGTCGCGGCGCTGGCCGCCGGGGATCGCACGGCGGGGCTGGCCCGCACCGGGAACCTGACCATCGCCGACGGGCTGGCCTCGGGCGTGTTGCCCGCGGTGCTGGGGGGTACGGCCGACGGAGTGCTGTTGGCCCCGGGGCCCGACGGCTGGGTGCTGATCGACTGCGTGGGTGCCGGCGTCACGGTGGACGTCAAGAGGGCGACCGACTTCTCGCGCCCGTGGGCTGCGGTCACCCTGTGCGGCGCCGTGGTACATCCGGTGAGCCTGCCAGCCGCCGTGGTCGCCGATCTGGCGACGGTGACCCTCTCGGCCGAGGCTGTCGGTGTGGCGCGTTGGGCGCTGCGGACCGCTGTCGAATACGCGAAGGTGCGCGAGCAATTCGGTAGGCAGATCGGCAGCTTCCAGGCCATCAAGCACATGTGTGCGGAAATGCTATGCCGTGTCGAGCAGGCCGATGTCGCTGTCTGGGATGCCGCCGGATGCGCGCAGGATGCTGTCGCCAATGACGGTGATTCTCAGCAGCTTTCGCTATCCGCCGCCGTTGCGGCGGCGGTCGCCGTCGATGCGGCGCTGGCCAGCACCAAGGACTGCATCCAGATTCTTGGTGGTATCGGATTCACCTGGGAGCATGACGCACACCTGTACCTGCGGCGCGCATACGCACTCCAGTCCTTCTTGGGCAAGCCCGCGGCATGGCGGCGGACGGCCGCC
This sequence comes from Mycobacterium sp. D16R24, assembly GCF_002013385.1. NCBI lineage: Bacteria > Bacillati > Actinomycetota > Actinomycetes > Mycobacteriales > Mycobacteriaceae > Mycobacterium > Mycobacterium sp. D16R24. Next base: position 107,786 of record NZ_MAEV01000022.1, read on the forward strand.
GCGCTGACGCTGGAGGGAACGCGCCGCTCCCTGACCGTCGACCTCGGTGAGGCGGAGAATCAGCGTGCGCAAGTTTCGGCCACCGCTGCGGAAATCGCTTCTGCACCAAGAGGTGAACACCAGATTCGGCTGGCCGATTCGGGCTTCTTGGCTCCGCACTGGCCCGTGCCATATGGGTTGGGCGCGGGGGCAGCGCAGCAGCTGCTCATCGACCAGGAGCTGCATGCCGCGGGTGTCACACGCCCCGATCTTGTCATCGGATGGTGGGCGGCCCCCACCATTCTGGAGCACGGAACTCCCGGGCAGATAGCGCAATTCGTGGCACCCACGCTGCGTGGTGAGATTGAATGGTGCCAGCTGTTCTCCGAGCCCGGCGCCGGTAGCGACCTTGCGGCGTTGCGTACCAAGGCAACCCGGGTCGACGGTGGGTGGAAGCTCGACGGTCAGAAGGTGTGGAACTCCAAGGCTCAGATCGCGGACTGGGCGATCTGCCTGGCGCGGACCAACCCCGACGTTCCCAAGCACAAAGGCATTACGTACTTCCTGCTGGATATGAAGACTCCCGGGATCACCGTGCGGCCGCTGCGTGAGATCACCGGCGAGGAGATGTTCAACGAAGTCTTCCTGGACGGTGTGATCGTCCCGGACGAGTGCGTGGTCGGTTCGGTCGACGACGGGTGGCGCCTGGCCCGCACCACACTGGCCAACGAGCGGGTGGCGATGGCGGGAGGTGGCACTCTCGACGAGGCCATGGAGTCGCTGCTCGCCCTCATCGGGGACAGCGAACTGGATGCGGCGCAACTCGATACGCTCGGCGTTTTCGTGTGTTCGGCGCAGACGGGCGCGCTGCTTGATCTGCGCACCGCGCTGCGCGCCATCGGTGGTCAGGATCCGGGTGCGGCCTCGAGTGTGCGCAAGCTCGTCGGTGTGCGTCATCGTCAGGGACTTTCGGAGCATATCCTCGACTACGTGGACACCCATGGCGCGGTGGAGTCTCACGAGATGTGGCTGTTCATGCGGGACCGGTGCCTGTCGATTGCCGGAGGTACCACCCAGATCCTGCTCAGCGTGGCGGGGGAGCGGCTACTCGGCCTGCCGCGTTGACAGCCAGCGGTCAGCTCGGGTGCGCACGCGGTGTTACGTGCCGCGCGGGATCGCCCCCGGACCGTAGAGGCCGCGGCCGCGGCGACGAACTCGGTCGAGTTTGACGTCGGTGCGCAGTGCATCCGAGATCGTCTTTGACGGGCCGCCATCTACGTCAAAACCTATGTCCGTCAACATGGTGACCATCTCGGATACGGTGGAGAGTCCGTGGCGATGGATATGCAGGACGAGCAGGTAGCGCAGCTCGGTGCGCAACGAGCGGGTCCGAGCGGTCATGTTCAGCACCCTGCCACCGGGCGCCGACATGGTCGGACCGATCTCTTAGATGACACACATCTGCTGCCCGCCTCTATGCGACAACTGTCGGGGTTTCCTGCCGGAGCAATTGTTGTCGCATAGACGCGGGCAGCACGCATACATGTTCTGCTTGGGTGCCCGGATTCCGCGCTAGTGTGGCGGCGCTGAGATCAACAACCTGGTGACGGCTAGCTGAAGCGGGCCTGCGCGCAGGCGTCGGGCGAGATCACGCTGCGGCCACCGATACTGGCCTCGACGTGGCTGCACACGATGTAGTCGGCATCGAGCTTGGGTTGCCCTGTCGCCCAATCGGTCGGCTGGGTGGTGCCGGTGATCCGGAAGCGGTCTACATCGCCTCCACCGAAGTAGACGGTGGTGAGCAGCCAGGTGCTACCGCCGTTGTGCTCCACGGTGTTCGGATTGTCGGCCCACTGCACCCACAGGTAGTTCATCCGGTCCGAGGTGCGTAGTTCGGTCGTCTGCTTGGCCCACAGGTCGCCCCCGAATCCCTCAATCCCGCTGGGGGTCCGCAGGTTGAAGCTCGCGGTGTAGTAGCACTGCCGTTCTGCCCTGCGACAGTCGGCGGTGGCGTGCACCTCGAGTTGGCGCCCCTCATCGACGGGAGTGCTGACGTCGGTGGTCTTGACCTCGGCGGTAGCGGTACCTGGGAAGACTAGGGAAGTAACCACCAGTGATGCGGCGGCCAGCGCCGATTTCAGGGACTTCATGATGTCGGAATCGTATCGGTCCGTTGGGGCAGCGGCGCCGAGATCTTTTTTCTGTACCCGGCGTTCACTCATCGAAGGTGACGTTGACATCGTCGGTCTCGGGTACAGCCTGGCACGCCAGGATGTACCCGTCGTCGATGTCGTTCTGGGACAGTGCGTCGTTGACGAGCATGCGGACCTGCCCGTCCTTGAGGATGCAGGCACATGTCATGCAGTGCCCCTCGCGGCAGGAGAACGGCGCGTCCAGCCCCTTGGCGAGCAACACGTCAAGCAGCACGGTGCTGCGCGGCCAGCTGACGGTGTGGGTCTCACCATCGAGTTCCACGGTGGCCGTGGCCGGCGGTTCGTCATCGTCCGAAGGCTCGGCAAGGACTACCTCGGCGAACGGATCGCTCTCCAGAGAGCGGAAGACCTCGATGTGCACGCGGTCCTCGGACATGCCGTTGCCCTTGAGCGCGGCCTCGGAGGCGTCCATGAACGGCCCGGGGCCGCAGATAAAGGCCTCATGCCCGGCAAACGGTGCCGCTAGCGTGGCCAGTGATTGTCGCGAGGGCAGCCCCTGCACCGATTCGAGCCAGTGAATGACGGTCAGCCGCTCCGGATATTGCGTGGTCAGCTCCCGAAGTACCGCCCCGAAGATGACCGATTGTTCGTCGCGGTTGGCATAGATGAGGACGACCTTGCCGTTGCCCTGGGAGAGCGCGGATTTGCAGATCGCCATCATCGGGGTGATTCCGCTGCCGCCGGCAACGAGGAGGAGATCCCGGCTCAAGTCTGTGGGGACGAACACTCCCGAGGGGGCCAGTACGTGCATGTGCATCCCGGCATGGGCGTTATCGCAGATCCAGTTGGACCCGTAACCATCGACGGTGCGCTTGACTGTCACCGTCAACCGGTCGTCGATATGCGGTGAGCTGGACAGCGAGTAGCAGCGCGCCACCGATCCGGTGCGGTCGGATGGAATGCGCAGCGTGAGGTACTGGCCGGGTGTGTACGCGAACTTATCGGCCGCGTCCTCGGGAATGTCGAAGACCAATGACCTGGAGTCGGCGGTCTCGTCGATAACCTCGGCGATGCGAACCTCGAGGACGTGCTTTCCCAGCGGAACGTCCGTCACGTGATTTCCTCCGTCGTTGACTTCGTCTGGCCGAGCCCAACTACAACCGAACTAGAACAGGTTACAGAATTGACCTTTGGCCCTACAACACCGTCGTCGCTTCGTTCCAGATGAGCCCGCCTTCCCGGGGTGGGTGAGGCGGTGTCGACACAGATCGAAACGTGTTCTAGTCTCAGCAGGGAACACGCGCTACCACCGTGGGTGTACAGCGAGTGTCGCGAACTACTAGCCCTAGTTTGTGCCGACTGATGCTAACTACAGCAGTGGAGGAAATGCAGTGACGACGACCGAACAGCGGGACGAGATTCAGGCGGTTCTCGCAGGAATTGACGACCTGCTGCCGATCCTGCGCAAGCGTGCTCAGGAGACCGAGGACCTGCGGCGTCTGCCCGACGCCACGGTCGCCGAACTGCAGGAGATTGGCTTCTTCAAGCTGTTGCAGCCCTCGCAGTGGGGTGGATACGAGACGGCCCCCACCACCTTCTACGAGGCGGTGCGCCGGCTGGGCAGCGCCTGCGGCTCAACCGGTTGGGTCTCCTCGATCATCGGCGTGCACAACTGGCACTTGGCCCTGTTTGACCAGAAGGCCCAGGAAGAGGTCTGGGGCGACGACACCAACGTGCGAGTCTCCTCCTCCTACGCGCCCATGGGCGCCGGTGTCGTCGTCGATGGCGGGTACCTGGTCAACGGTGCCTGGAACTGGTCCTCGGGCTGCGATCACGCCACCTGGGCGTTCCTCGGTGGCCCCGTCATCAAGGACGGCCGTCCGGTCGACTTCGGTAGCTTCCTGATCCCGCGTACCGAGTACCGCATCGACGACGTGTGGAACGTCGTCGGTCTGCGTGGCACTGGTAGTAACACCGTCGTGGTCAAGGACGTGTTCGTGCCGTCGCACCGCTTCTTGTCGTACAAGAAGATGAACGACCAGACCGCCGGTGGTTACGAGACCAACACCGCACCGGTGTACAAGATGCCTTGGGGCACCATGCATCCCACCACCATCACCGCGCCCATTATGGGCATGGCGTACGGCGCCTACGACGCGCACGTGGAGGCTCAGGGCAAGCGGGTGCGCGCGGCATACGCCGGTGAGAAGGCCAAGGATGACCCGTTCACCAAGGTTCGGGTGGCCGAGGCCGCCAGTGATATCGATGCCGGTTGGCGTCAGTTGATCGGGAATGTGGGCGACGAGTACGCCCTTATCTCGGCAGGCCAGGAGGTTCCCTTCGAGTTGCGCGCCGCCGCACGCCGCGATCAGGTGCGTGCCACCGGACGGGCCATCGCCTCGATCGACCTGTTGTTTGAGAACTCCGGGGCCACCGCGCTATCGAATGACGCACCGGTGCAGCGTTTCTGGCGTGATGCGCACGCCGGACGCGTACACGCGGCCAATGACGCTGAGCGGGCTTACCAGATCTGGGGTAACCATGCCTTCGAGCTGCCCGCCACCGACACGATGGTTTAGGGGAGCGTCAGCAAGATGAGCATTATCAAGGCACTCGGGTACATGCGGATCGAGGCCACCGATGTAGCTGCTTGGCGCGAATTCGGAACCAAGGTGCTCGGCATGATGGAAGGCACCGGCGACAACCCCGCCGCGCTCTATCTGCGGATGGACGATGTCGCGGCGCGTCTGGTGATCGTACCGGGCGAGAACGACCGGTTGCTCGCCTCGGGCTGGGAGGTCGCGGACGCGCCGGCGTTGCAGGCAATTCGGGATCGCCTGGACAACGCGGGTGTTGAGTACGTCGAGGGCACCAAGGTCGAGGCTTCCGACCGTAAGGTCGAGGGGTTGATCAGGTTCCAGGATCCGTCGGGAAACGTGCTGGAGGTGTTCCACGGAGCCCAGTATCTGGGGCGCCGATTCGTGAGCCCATACGGCCACAAGTTCGTCACGGCTGAGCAGGGCTTGGGGCACGTGGTGCTCACCTGTACCGATGACGCTGCGGCGCAGGCGTTCTACGAGGGTGTGCTCGGCTTCCGGCTGCGCGACTCGATGCGGCTGCCGCCGCAGCTTGTCGGGCGCCCGGCTGATGGTGACCCTGTATGGCTGCGTTTCTACGGATGCAACCCGCGTCACCACGCGCTGGCGTTCATGCCGATGCCCAACCCGACCGGAATCGTGCACCTGATGGTCGAAGTGGAGAATTCCGACGATGTCGGTCTCTGCTTGGACCGCGCGAACCGGCGAAAGGTCAAGATGTCGGCCACCCTGGGGCGGCACATCAACGACAAGATGCTGTCCTTCTATATGAAGACTCCCGGTGGGTTCGATATGGAATTCGGTTGCGAGGGTTCTGAAGTCGATGACGAGAGCTGGATCGCGCGCGAGAGCGTCGGTATCAGCCTGTGGGGTCACGATTTCAGCGTTGGGTTCAAGTAGAGATGCCCACATCGCAGATCGACCCCAGGGCATTCCGGAATGTGCTGGGGCAGTTCTGTACCGGCGTCACCATCATCACCACGAAGCATGAGGACGTACCGGTGGGCTTCGCCTGTCAGTCGTTCGCGGCGCTGTCGTTGGAGCCGCCGCTGGTGCTGTTCTGTCCGACCAAGCAGTCGCGGTCTTGGGCGGCGATAGAGGCCTCGGGCAAGTTCTGCGTGAATGTCCTCGCGGAGGACCAGCGTGAGGTCTCGGCGCGATTCGGTTCGCGGGAGCCCGATAAGTTCGGCGGAATCGATTGGCGTCCCTCTGGTCTCGGATCGCCGATCATCAACGGATCGCTTGCGCACATTGACTGCGAGGTCGCCACCGTCCACGACGGTGGCGACCATTGGTTGGTGTTCGGATCGGTCAAGGAGTTGAGCGAAGCTCCGGCGATTCCCGCCGCTTCCCGGCCGCTGCTCTTCTATCGCGGGCAGTACACCGGGATCGAACCAGACAAGACCACGCCTGCCGATTGGCGCAATGACCTGGAGGCATTCCTCACCACCACCACCGAGGACACCTGGTTGTAACCCGGCCCTCCGCTCGTTTCCTGTGCGGGCCTGGCCAATCCGGCGTAACGTCTCAGTTCCAGGTGCTACCTCGGTGAGGGCGGGTCATGGCGTTGTACGCGTATCGGTGCACGAACTGTGGCGATACCTCGCGTAAATTTCCGATGGCCACGGCGCCCGATACGGTGCCATGCCCCGGCTGCTCTGCGTCGGCGCGACGGCTTTTCGGTATCGCCGGAATGAGCCGCGGTTCCTCGTCGCGCACGCGCTTGCTCGATGCCACTCATCGCAGTGCCAGTGAGCCGCCCGTGGTTTCCGTGCCGCCGCCCCTGCGCCGCTCAGTGCCGGTGACATCAAATCCCTTGCATCGCAAGTTACCCCGCCCCTGACTGGAAGGACTGCCATGCCCGAAGTGCTGTTCCCGCTGGATTCAAGCAAGAAATTCACCGAGCAACAGATCGTCGGGCACAACCGGTGGCACCCGGACATTCCGCCGGCGGCGGTCGTGAAGCCCGGTACTTCGTTCCGTGTGCATTGTCGCGAATGGTTCGACGGCGCGATTCGCAACGACGACTCCGCCGACGACATCCGTGATGCCCCACTGACCACGGTGCATGCATTGTCGGGACCGTTCTCGGTGGAGGGGGCGCAGCCGGGAGACCTGCTGATCGTCGACATCCTCGATGTGGGTCCCATCCCGCAGGAAGACGCCGGGCCGCTGGCCGGTCAGGGGTGGGGTTACACCGGCATCTTCCCGACCGTGAACGGCGGTGGATTTCTTACCGAGCAGTTCCCGGATGCGTACAAGGCGATTTGGGATTTCTCGGGGCAGACCGCCACCTCCCGCCATGTGCCTGGGGTCAGCTTCACCGGGATCGTGCATCCGGGGTTGATGGGGACGGCGCCATCAGCGGAACTGCTGGCGAGGTGGAACGCCCGTGAGGGTGCTCTGATCGCCACGGATCCCAACCGTGTTCCCGCGCTGGCACTTCCGCCGGAGCCGCGGGATGCGGTGCTCGGTGCGCTTACCGGGGAAACCTTCGAGAGAGCGGCGGCTGAGGCGGCCCGGACCGCGCCACCCCGGGAGAACGGTGGCAATCAAGACATCAAGAACCTGACCAAGGGCAGCAGGGTGTTTTACCCGGTGTTCGTGCCGGGCGGAAAGCTGTCGGTCGGTGACTTGCACTTCTCCCAGGGCGACGGCGAGATCACCTTCTGTGGAGCCATCGAGATGGGTGGCTTCATCGACTTGCATGTCGACGTCCTCAAGGGCGGTATGGACACCTATGGAGTGTCGGAGAACGCGATCTTCATGCCGGGCAATACCGATCCGCAGTATTCGCAGTGGTTGGCGTTCTCGGGGACCTCGGTCACCCTCGACGACGAACAGCGTTACCTGGATTCGCATTTGGCGTACCAGCGCGCTTGTCTGCACGCCATCGATTACCTGACCAAATTCGGCTACAGCCCGGAGCAGGCCTATCTTCTACTGGGCGCCGCACCCATCGAAGGTCGGCTATCCGGCGTCGTCGATATCCCCAATTCCTGTGCCACCGTTTATATTCCGACGGCGATCTTCGACTTCCCGGTGACGCCCTCGGCCGCGGGCCCGGTGCAGATCGACGCCGGTCCGGGTGCGCCGCGATCGGTTGCGCACTGAGTCAGCGCTATCGGGGTTCTTGCCGTGTGGCGCAGTGGATGCCACCGCCGCCGGCGGCAATGCCGTCGATATCGAGCTGCACGATCCGGCGGTCGGGAAACACACGTTCCAGAGTGGACTTGGCTTCCGCATCCGCGCGGGGATCGCCGAACTCGGGTGCGATGACACCGCCGTTGCACACGTAGAAGTTGATGTAACCCGCGGCGAAGTCTTCTGATTCGAATTCAGCGCGCCCCTGCTCGGGTGCTTCGAGCACTTCCACACGCAGGGGGCGTCCGGCCGCGTCCGTCGCCTTTTCTAGGATCGCGAGATGTTCACGTGTCACGTCGTAGTCGAATGAGTCGGGGTCGCTGTCCAGTCCGGCGGCGACAACACCCGGTCCGGCGAACCGCGCATAGAAATCGGTGTGCCCGTCGGTGATATCCATGCCCGCGATACCCGGGAGCCAAATGATCTTGTGCAGGCCAAGTAGTCGCTGTAGCTCCGCCTCGACGTCTCCTTTGGAGCGTCCCCGGTTGCGGTTGTTGTTGAGAACGCAGCTTTCGGTGATGATCGCGGTGCCCTCACCATCGACTTCGATCCCGCCGCCCTCCAGCACAAGATTGGTGTGCAGAGCAGGAACTCCGGCGAGCTTGGCGACCTCGGTGGCGACCTTGGTATCCGAGTCGTGCTTCTGTTTGTTGCCCCAGCCGTTGAAGTTGAAATCAACGGCGGCTCTGCCGGTGTCGTTGCGAACGAATACCGGGCCGCTGTCGCGGATCCACAGATCGTCCAAGGGCGCGGGAACCAAGTCCACGTTGGGCCCTGCCAGTTGGCGGGCCAGCTCGGTCTCGTGTGGCCGCACCAGCATCGACACCGGCTCGAACTGCGCGATGGCCTGGGCGATCGCTCCGAGATTCTGCTGAACCCGCCGCTTGAGCCGTCGGCCCCAGATCTCGTCACTGGCGCCGAAGGCCATCCAGGTTCGCAGGTGTGGTTCGCCTTCATCTGGCATGCGCCAGGTGCTGCCGTCGCTCACCTCGCCATTGTTGTCGTCGCGTTCATCGGCACAGGAAGTCAGCACGAGGCCTGCTGCCACCCCCGCTCCGAGTTGGAGCAGGTGTCGTCGGCGCATAACCAGATTGTGCCAAGTTACGCCGCGTTCTGGGGCAGCGCCGCGATGAGCCCGTCGGGGTCGGTGAGGCTGAGCCGCAGGCCGCCGACCGCACCGAACGACATGGGTGCTTTCGGTTTGATGGGTGGGGCGTACTGGATGTCGACAATGCCCTCACGCGAACCGTTGACGAGCCAACCGGTGGCGCTGGCGTGTACACCCCATGCCAGTGGCTTCTCTGCGCGAACAACTGCCGAGCGGATGCTTGTCAGCGGAATCTCGATGGCAAATGCCCATCCGTGCTTGACAGTCAGCGTCTGGTCGGAGATTCGGATGATGGTGCGGCGTGGGCCCAGCCCCATCACCGTGGCAAGCGGTAGATACCAGCGGTCATAGCGCAGCGTGAAGTCCAAGTGTGTCGCCATACCGCGAACGTACCCGAGTTAGCAAATATTCTCCCTGCGATGTACAGGTAATTGTCAGTGTACGGCAATCAAGCCCCGTACCAGCGGTCAGCGTGTTCGGCATGCGTCGGCAGGTAGGCGCCGGGGCCGAAATGCGTGTCGTAGAAGCCCAAGTCGATGTTTTGTGCCTGCAGATACATCAGGGTGTGCACAGTGGGGACGGTGCCGGGAATCTTTCCGAAGGTGTCGTAGACGTAGGAGGCCTCGGTCGTGACGATCTCCTGGATCGCCTCGGCCGGTAATGCGGCTGCGCGCACCTTGCGTGAATCTGCCCAAGCGCCGGGGGTGTCGGGGTGGAAGGGCCCGCCGGGGCCGTATTTGCGCTCGACGTACTTCTGAACGCCCGCTGCGACAGTGGGCACATGCGGGGGACTGAGGGTCTCGAAGAATCCATCCAGACCGGTGGCGTTCGGAAATGGCCACCGGTCATCGTTGTCGGAACGAAACCCGATACCGGGCGCGCGCGGGTCGCCGGAGCCGCCGAGCACCGACAGCCGGTCCAGCCCGTCGAACATCCAGCCGCCCAGCCCGAGCGCCTGAAGTAGGAGCACCCCGTTGTGTGTTGCGGTGGCCAGTTCGGCACTGGCCTCGGTGAGCGTGTACTGCTCCACGAAGGACAGCGGAATGGGGTCGTCGTAATTCCTTAAGCTGCTGAATTTTTCGGTTCCTGGGATGCTCCGGTTGTTGACATCGTCGTAGACCAGGTAGCCATTCGCGGCGAAGAAGGACAGATTGGCGATCAGGTGTTCTGCCAGATCGGCCACGGGGAAGGCCAGCAGGCTGCCCGGGTGATTTCCGATCCAGATGTTGTGGCCCTCCATGTACGGCTCTTCCCGCGGAAACTCCAGGCGTTTGTCCGAGATCCGCACATAGGAGTCGGCGGTGTGGGTGATCCAGTCCTCGATGGACGTGAACTTCCGAGGGGGTTCATCGCGTGTCGGCAGCAGGTAGATTCCGGTGTCATCGGTGAAGAAGAGCTGGCTGGTGTGAAAACCCGCCGCGGAGGGGAAGGTGCGTCCGGTCGCGCTGCCGGAATAGTTCGGGAATGCGGGAGCGTGTCCGGGGTGATAGGTGATGCCGTAGTGCCACCCGGTGACGCCCCCGACCACCGAAAGAATCAGTGCCCGTTCGACTTCCGATATCGGTCTGGCGGGATGAGCGCTGGTGTACGCGAGCGGACCGTCGGGGATGTGCCCGCCGAGGGGGAATCGTCGTGACCGGCGCCCGGTGATCGCTGCCAGCAGCGGGAACGTAGTGACCTGCGCCAGGGCTTCGCGTTCGCGGTCGGATATCTGCAGCGGCATGAGTCAAGCCGACCACTGAGCGGTTGTGGGGTCAACCTTTTGGCTTGTCTCCTTTCAAAATATGGCATGAAGGGGGGCTTGCGGCAAGACCCCCATCGTGGCGCAGAATCCTGCGACCACGAATGTCGACTGATGGGAACGGGTATGACGATGCCGAACTTTTTCGAGGCGCACGAGTCGGGCGCGTACTTCCATGGCACCAAGGCCGACCTCGAGATAGGCGATCTGTTGACCCCCGGGCATCTGTCGAACTACGAGGAAGGCCGCATCATGAACCACGTCTACGTGACGAGGACATTGATTGGCGCGGGATTGGCGGCCATCATGGCCAAAGGCGAGGGCAGGGGCCATGTCTACATCGTGGAACCGGAGGGCACCCTGGAAGACGATCCGAACGTCACGGACAAGAAGTTTCCTGGGAATCCGACCCACTCGTACCGCACCCGCGAAGCCGTGCGCATCGTGGGTGCGGTCACGGATTGGGAAGGGCCCCTGTCCGAATCCATGGAAACCTTTCGGGCGGGGCTGGCCGATCTTCGGCGCACGGGAAATGTCGTCATCTATGACTAGAACACGACGAAACTCGACTACGCCGTACGTCGCACCTTGAGCGCCTCGGTGATCATCGGGATCTGCAACGGCAACCGGGCAAGCGCCCCCAGTCGCAACGGCCATGGCTTGTCCCACCACTGACGCGCCATGTTGATATTCGCGGGGAAGACGGCGATGAACAGCAGCGCCGCGAGGGTGCCACCAAGCCTGCGTGTCTTCGGGGTCAGCAGAAGCGCACCGGTTCCGAGCTCGGCAACACCCGAGGCGTACGTGTAGAACCGAGCCTCACCAGGCAGTTCGGCCGGGACGATGGCGTCGAAGGGTTTAGGGGCGACGAAATGTAGGACGCCGACACCGAGGAGCACTGCGGCGAGCCGGTAGGCGGGCCAGGGGCTGGCTTTGGTCTCCATGCCCGGAGTCTAGGCCGGGAACCTACAGTCCTGCGGCGCTCTCCAGGTTTGGGAGTAGCTGACGTGGTGTTCCCAGGAGCAGCGCGCTGCCGTGTGCACGCTTGAAATACAGGTGGGCGTCGTGTTCCCAGGTGATGGCGATACCGCCGTGTAACTGGATCGATTCACCGGCCACGATCGAAAGTGCCTCGCTGGCTTTGATTCTCGCCACGGTCGCGGCCTCGGTAGTGAGATCTTGGATGGCCTGGTACACGGTCGCGCGTGCTGACTCCACCAGCACGTACAGGTCGGCCATCCGGTGTTTGAGAGCCTGGAAGCTGCCGATCGCGCGTCCGAATTGAACCCGCGTCTTGGTGTACTCGACGGTGAGTTCCAGGGCGCGTGCCGCCGCCCCCACCTGCTCGGCGGCCAGTAGTAACCCGGCCTTGTCGACCAGTCCCTGGGCAGTGCCGATCGGTTCGCTTCCGCTGACCGCGACCGCGGCCAACCGGCGGGTGGGATCCATCGTGGACAACGCAGTAGCGGTGACGTTCTCCGCTCGGTGCACTTCATCGCCCTCCAGGGTGAGCACCACATCGGCGTTGGCTCCATTGACGACATATCCCGGGTCGAAGGCCACTGCACCGATCGATTCACCGGAGGCCAACGATTCCAGCAGTTCACCGTCGTACCCGGCGCCCAGGAGAGCGAGCTGTGCCCACAGCGTGCCCATCAGCGGGCTGGGCACGAGCCCGCGGCCGAGCTCCTCCACCACGACGGCCGCGTCTGCTAGCTCGCCCCCGGCACCGCCCAATTCCTCGGGAACCAACAACGCTGCGGCGCCCACCTGTTCGCACAGAACGGTCCACAGGCTCTCGTCGTAGCCGCGTTCGGATTCCATCGCCTTGCGTACCGCGGCCGAGTCGGCCCGTTTGGTCACCAAAGAGCGGACGGTGTCACGCAGCATCTGCCGTTCGGAACTCATGCGAGCGCTCCAAGCACCCGCGCACGGTGCCATTCCAGTGTGCCCCAGGCCGACGTCAGGGCCCGCGCCTTGAGGATCCACAGTGACAGGTCGTATTCGGCAGTGAAGCCGATGGCGCCGTGGGTCTGCAGGGAGGAACGCCCGGCAAGGTAAGCGGCCTTGCCGGCAGCCACCTTCGCCGCACTCACATCACGTGCGGCGGTGGGAGAGTCCTCGGCCAGGGATAACGCCGCGCCGTACACCAACGGGCGGGCCAGCTCCAGTGCGATGTGGACATCGGCCAGCTTGTGCTTGACGGCCTGATAGGAGCCGATCGGCCGCCCGAACTGCGAACGCTGCTTGGCATACTCCACCGCGCGGTCCAGTAGTGACTGCCCAAGACCGACAAGCTGTGCCGAAATCGCGAGCACACCAAAGTTGATGGCGCGGCTGGTATCCAGAGAGACGCCGCCCCCTGTCGGTGTTACATCGAACAGCCGGCGGGTGGCGTCGATCGACTCGTGTTGCGTGCCGGCCTGGGCCTCGCGGAACCCGATGTCGTCGGCGATGAGCACCAGCCCCGCAACATCCGCGTCGAGCGCGCGTGGCGTCGTGGGAGGTGCGGCCACGGTGACGATGAGTTCTCCGGAGGCCAGTTGCGAGGAACGCTCAGCTCCGTTTTCATCCTCGGCGAGCAGGATCGGTGCTACCGCGAGGGACTCGACGACCGGTCCCGGCACCGCCCACTTGCCTAGACCTTCCAGCGCGACAACCAGATCGACGGGATGAGCGCCGATGCCGTCGTACTTTTCGGAGACTGCGAGGGCGGTGACACCGAGATCGGACAATGTCGACCACACCGCGAGCCCGGGTTCGTGGTTACCGGTTGCCCACGCGCGAGCCGCGGCGGGAACATCGGCGGCCCCCAGGGCCGCGTCGATGCTGGCCGCGAAATCTCGCTGCTGCGTGTCTAGATCGAACCTCACTTGGCACCTCCCGTGCGAGCGCTTGCGCTGCTTTCCCTGGGCAGGCCCAGAATCCGCTCGGCAATGATGTTGCGCTGAATCTCGTTGGTGCCAGCGTAAATCGGACCGCCGAGGGAGAACAGGTACCCGTCCGTCCATGGCCCGGTGAGCTCGCCGTCGGCGCCACGCAGGTCGATCGCCGTCTCGTGCAGGGCGACATCCAGCTCGGACCAGAACACCTTGGTAATCGAGGATTCGGCACCGAGCTCGCCGCCGCCGGACAGCCGGGTCACGGTGCCGAAGGTGTGCAGCCGGTAGGCCTGGGCGGCGATCCAGGCGTCGGCGACACGCTCGGACGCGAACCCGTTCTCCGAAACCGACTTCCATAGATTCACCAGCCGGTCCGCGGTGGCCAGGAAGCGGCCGGGGCTACGCAATGACATGCCACGCTCATTGCTCGACGTGCTCATGGCCACCCGCCAGCCATCGTGCACCGCACCGATGACGTCCTCGTCGGGGACGAAGACATCGTCCAGGAAGATCTCGGCGAAACCGGGATCGCCGTCGAGCTGGGGGATGGGGCGAACAGTGACGCCCTCGGCCTTGAGGTCGAACATGAAGTACGTCAAACCCTGGTGGCGCTGCGATTCTGGGTCGGAGCGCCAGAGCCCGAATGCCCTGTCCGCGAATGGCGCTCGTGAGCTCCAGATCTTCTGTCCGGACAAGCGCCAGCCACCGTCTACCTTGCGGGCGGGGGAGCGCAGTGATGCCAGATCGCTACCCGACTCCGGCTCCGACCAGGCTTGTGCCCAGATCTCCTCGCCGTTGGCCATCTTGGGGAGAATGCGATCCAGCTGGTCCTTGCTGCCATGCGCGAACAGCGTGGGCCCCAGCAGGAACATGCCGTTCTGGCTGATGCGCGCGGGGGCCCCTGCCTTGAAGTACTCCTCCTCGAAGATCACCCACTGCAACAGGGTGACATCGCGGCCGCCGTACTCCTTGGGCCAGGACACTGCGGAGAAGCCCGCGTCATAGAGGGTCCGCTCCCACTGGCGGTGCAGTACAGCGCCTTCGGGTGAGTCATAGGAGGGTAGCGGCGGATTCGGGGTGTTGGCGGCGAGGAACTCGCGCACCTCCGTCCGGAACGCCTCGGTCTCGTCGTCAAGCAACAGGTCCATTACGCAGACTCCTCATGCATGGCGCGCAGGGTGGGTTTGACCACCTTGCCGCCCAGGTTGCGGGGAAGTTCGTCGAGAAACTCGACGAACCGCGGTTTCTTGAAGTTCGCCACATGCGCTGCGCTGTAATCGATGACGGCCTGATTGTTGAGGGATGCGCCGGGCTTGCGCACGATGTACGCCTTCCCAACCTCGCCAAGCCGCGCGTCGGGCACTCCGATCACGGCCACGTCCGCTACACCGTCGAGCCGCATCAGCACCTGTTCGATCTCGGCGGGATACACGTTGAACCCACCGCAGATGTACATGTCCTTGAGCCGGTCGGTGATGGTGAGATTGCCGCGCTCGTCGAGCTTTCCGATGTCGCCGGTGTGCAACCAGCCAGCCGAGTCGATGGTTTCGGCGGTGGCCTGCGGATCGTCGAGATAGCCCTTCATGACGTTGGCACTGCGCAGCAGCACTTCGCCTTCGTCGCCCGGGTTCTGCGCGTCGGCGATCCGCAGCTCGTAGCCGATCATCGGACGTCCACAGGTGGTCGCGACCGTCACCGCGTCGTCATCGGAGCGGCAGATCGTGGCGAAGCCTTGAGTCTCGGTGAGGCCGTAGGCGGTAAGTACCAGATCGAAATCCAGCTCGGATTGCATGCGTTCGATGAGCACTACTGGGACGACGGCCGCACCCGTCACGGAGTACCGCAGTGAGGTCAGGTCATAGTTTTTACGGGCAGGGTGGTCGAGCAGCATCTGGAAGATGGTGGGCGCGCCGGGCAACACGGTGATCTTGTGTTCCTGGACTGCGGCCATTGCCTTTTCGGGGTCGAAGGTCAGCTGTGGCATGAGTGCCGCGCCCGTCTGCAGACAGGCCAGGATGCCCGCCTTGTATCCGAAGTTGTGGAAGAACGGGTTGACGCACAGATATCGGTCGTTCTCGGTGAATTCTCCGTAGGTAGCCCACGCCAGGGAGGCCGCCAGTGGTTGGCGGTGCATGCACAGCACACCCTTGCTGCGTCCGGTAGTGCCGGAGGTGAAGAGGATGTCGCTGATGTCTTCGGAGTTCACCGTCGACTTGCGCTCGTCAATGTTCTCGTCGCTCACGTCATCTCCGTGCGCGACGAATTCGTCCCAATTGGCGTGGTCGCCGGCTTCCACCGCGATCCGCACGATATGGGCGAGGTCGGGGAGGGTCGCGGTGTCCAGTTGAGTGATGCGATCCGAACCGAGGAACACTCCGACCGACACCAGCACGCGAGCCTCGCTGCGCTGCAAAATGTCCGTCGCCTCGTCGACGGTGTAGCGGGTGTTCATCGGGACGACGGCGGCTCCGGCGTACTGCGCGCCCAGGCAGGCTATGGGCCAGTGCCAGGAGTTGGGAGACCAGATGGCCACCCGGTCTCCGTGCTTGATATCGAGGGCGATCAGCGCCGCCGCGAAGCGCCTGGCGCGGGTGCGAAGTTCGGAAAAGGACAGCCACGAGCCATCGGCATAGAGGGCGTCGCGATCACCGAAACGGGCTGCTGCCTGGTCTAACGCGGCCGGAATGGTGGGCTCGGGTGTCTGCTGCGCCGACTCCATACGCGTCCGACCCACCTTCCAATAACAAGCAAGTGCTTGGTAGGTTAGCCTACAGGTGTGGGTGAGTTCCAAGCGGCTTCCGAGCGTCCGTTATCGGAGATGTCCGATGATCAGGTGCGTACCGAGATCCGGGAATGGCTGGCCGAGAACCTCGTCGGTGAGTTCGCCGAGCTGAAGGGCCTGGGTGGCCCCGGCAGCGAGCATGAAGCCTTCGACGAGCGCCTCGCCTGGAACCGCCACCTGGCCGCCGCGGGCTGGACCTGTCTAGGCTGGCCGGTCGAGCACGGGGGACGCGGCGCCACCGTGAGCCAGCGCGTCATCTTCTACGAGGAGTACGCGCGGGCCGAGGCGCCGCACAAGGTGAACCACCTGGGTGAGGAGCTCCTCGGTCCGACCCTCATCGCCTACGGCACCCCTGAACAGCAGCAGCGCTTCCTTCCAGCCATCCGTGATGTCACGGAGCTGTGGTGTCAGGGCTATTCGGAACCCGGCGCGGGGTCGGACCTGGCGAATGTGTCTACCACCGCGGTGCTTGAGGGTGATGAATGGGTGATTAACGGGCAGAAGGTGTGGACGTCGCTGGCGCTGCAATCACAGTGGTGCTTCGTGGTCGCGCGTACCGAACCCGGATCGGCGCGGCATAGGGGCCTGTCGTATCTTCTGGTGCCCCTCGATCAGCCGGGGGTCGAGATTCGGCCGATCATCCAGCTGACCAGCACCTCGGAGTTCAATGAGGTGTTCTTCGACAACGCGCGTACCGCCGCTGATCTGGTGGTCGGTGAGCCCGGCGATGGCTGGCGGGTGGCGATGGGCACCCTGACCTTCGAACGTGGTGTCTCGACGCTGGGTAACCAGATCACCTATGCCCGTGAACTTTCCCGGCTGGCCGGGCTCGCCAAGTCCAACGGCTCGGCGGACGATCCGGCGATCCGGGAGCGCCTTGCTCAGGCCTACGTAGGGCTTCGCGCCATGCGTGCCTACGCGCTGGCCACCATGGACGAGGAGCGTCCCGGTCAGGACAATGTGTCAAAGTTGTTGTGGGCCAACTGGCATCGCGACTTGGGCGAACTTGCGATGGAGATCATCGGAAAGTCGACTCTGTTGACCGATGACGGCGAGATGGACGAATGGCAGCGGCTGTTCCTCTTCTCGCGCGCCGACACGATCTATGGCGGCTCCAACGAGATCCAACGCAACATCATCTCCGAGCGGGTGCTCGGTTTACCCAGAGAGGCGCGCTAGTGAGCTTGTCGCAGGCACCGGAAGAGATTGCCGGACACGGACTTCTGAAGGGCAAGGCGGTTGTCATCACCGCCGCGGCGGGCACTGGTATTGGATCCTCCACGGCGCGCCGTGCTCTGGCCGAGGGGGCCGACGTCGTCGTCTCCGACTACCACGAGCGTCGCCTCACCGAGACTCGGGACGAGCTCGCGGCGCTCGGGCTGGGCAAGGTGGCCGCGGTGGTGTGTGATGTCACCTCCACCGCAGCCGTGGATGCGCTGATCGCCGAATCCGTAGCGGCCCTTGGCCGTATCGACGTGCTGGTGAACAATGCGGGACTCGGTGGTGAGACTCCCGTCGCCGATATGACCGACGAGCAGTGGGACCGGGTTCTCGACGTCACCCTGACCTCCACCTTCCGTGCCACACGTGCGGCGCTGCGGTACTTCCGCGAGGCCGGCCACGGCGGCGTCATCGTCAACAACGCGAGTGTGTTGGGCTGGCGTGCGCAGTACGGGCAGTCGCACTACGCCGCCGCGAAGGCCGGCGTCATGGCACTTACCCGGTGCAGTGCCATCGAGGCCGTGGAGCATGGCGTGCGCATCAACGCCGTCGCCCCGAGCATTGCCCGGCACAAATTCCTCGACAAGGTGACGTCCTCGGATCTGCTGGACAAGCTGTCCTCCGATGAGGCATTCGGTCGTGCCGCCGAACCATGGGAGATCGCTTCCACCATTGCCTTCCTGGCCAGCGATTACTCGAGCTACCTGACCGGCGAGGTCATCTCGGTGTCCAGCCAGCGGGCGTGACATGCGCCATGAAGCGCACGCAAGGTAACCAAACAAGCGCTTGGTTGATACAGTGGGGAGGTGGACAACGTGGCAGAAGTGCGAGAGCCGGACGCTCTTCGCGCAAACGGCTCATCGCAGCCGTCCCGGCGTGACGAGCTGCTGAGTCTTGCGGCCGCCATGTTCGCCGAACGCGGTCTGCGCGCCACCACGGTGCGTGATATCGCCGATGCGGCGGGAATCCTGTCCGGCAGCCTCTATCACCACTTCGACTCCAAAGAAGCGATCGTGGACGAACTGCTCCGCGATTTCCTCGAGGGACTGTTCACTCGGTACCGCGAAATCGCGGCGGCCAACCTGAACCCCGTCGACACCCTCAAGGGCCTTTTTCTGGCGTCGTTCGACGCGATTGAAACCAAGCACGCGCAGGTCGCCATCTACCAAGCGGAGGCGCCCCGACTGCTGTCGCAGGAGCGGTTCGCCTATCTGAACGAGCTCAATACCGAGCAGCGCGAGCTGTGGCTGGAAGTGCTGCGTGACGGCATTGCGCAGGGCTACTTCCGCCCGGATCTCGATGTGGCCGTGGTGTACCGGTTTATTCGCGATGCGACCTGGGTCTCGGTGCGCTGGTTCCGGCCTGGCGGCTCACGCACGGCGCAGGAAGTCGCCGAACAGTACCTCTCGATAGTTCTCGGCGGGATCACCACGAACAACGCCGTTCAGTCACCCGAATAGAC